>NZ_SMLA01000006.1:0-191459 GCF_004349225.1 Saccharopolyspora karakumensis | reverse complement strand
CGCCCCGCCCGACCACAAAGCCTTCATCCCACCGACTTCCACCCAGACCCACAACGGCCTCAAACCCTAACCCCACGAACACGCCACGAAACCAGAAACGCCCAAACCAACGCCCCGCACCATGACGCCCGCGACTGTCACCAGCCGGTCGGAGCGGTTCGAATCATTGATTCAGGGAGAGACGAGGTCCAGCACCGTGGAACCGGGGACGGGCCGGCCCTTGAGCACCAGGTCCGCACCGTAGGTTCCGGGCATCAGGTTGCTGGGACGCGTTTTCACCGCGCGGATCAGCTTTCCGTTCTCCATGAAGAAGAGGAGGTGGTAAGTCGATTCGATCGAATCGCCCATGTCGACCTTGGTGCCTACGGTCTTCTCGATCTCGTCGCGCGAGTCGTACTCGCCGAAGATGTGCACGGTGTCCCAGTCGCCTGGTGCCATGTCCTTGAGTCGTCGCTCGCCGCCCGGGCGGTTGACCTGCTTGATCTGCGCTGAAAGGGCGTCGTCCTCTTGCGGTTCGACGTCATCGCGCAGTGCTCCGCACCCGGTGGTCAACATCGTGATCAGCGCGAAGGTGATCGCTGCCCGTTTCATGTCAGTAGCTCCCGTCGTAGTGCGGACGGCTTTCGCCAGGCGTCGGGTTGTAGCCGGTGGATGAAGTGTCGTCGTGAGGCGTCGGGTCGTGACCACCGAGGTCTCGTGGCCCGGTGCCGAGCCCCGTCTGGCCGAGAGGGGTCTGGTCGCTGTAGGTGAGTTGAGAATCGTGGTTGTGCACGAGGAGCTCACCGCCGCGCACGGCCTCTTCGACCTTTCGCCCCAGTTCCTCTGGACTTGCGTCGGGGTTCTCCATGGCGATGCGGCGCCCCACCTCGTTGTTGTAGAGATCCATCGCTTCGACGGTCGCCGCGTTCTGGTTCTCGCCACCGAGCCGCTCATGAGCAGTGGTGTAGTTCTCGGTCCACTCCGGGCCGAAACGCTGCGTCAGCATTGCGTTCCAGTAGGCGTGCCGGTATGCGTCGGCATGCCCATCTCGTTCTCCTTGCCCGCCGAACGCTGTCTCACCCGATTCCTTGGCTGTGGAGTAGATGTCGTAGGCATCTTTGATGCCCATGGGGCCGAGTTCAGACAGGAGTTCGGCCTCTCCGGCGGTCATCTCCTGTGGTTCGAGGCCGAGCTGTTCGGCGATCCAGCCCATCGCGCCCTCGGGGAACGTGACCATGCCGTTGCGATCGGGAGTTACCTGGTATTCGCGGAGGATCTCCTCGATCGGTTTTCGCTGGTCGCCTGAGACGGCTGACAGGAAGGCGATGGGCCCGAGAGGACCGGCCGAAACGGACGTGAGCTTGTTCGCCGTCTCCTCGTCTTCGGTGCGCACCTCGGTCAAGAGCTTCGCCGCGTCCGCGACGGCCTCTCGCGATTGGTTCGCGAGGTCGGCGGCAGCAGGTGAGGTCGCAGCGTTGGGCGGTAGTGCATCAGCTCTGTGCTGCAGGTCGAGCAGGTACTGCTGGAGCGCGGTGTGCTCCTGGTGCGCGGACCGGAGAGAGTCGGCGACCGAGGCCAGCAGCTTGCCTGCTGCGGTGAAGATCGCGCTGTCGGTCTCCAACTCCTTCGTCGCGGACACCAGCGCGCCGCTCGCCGCATCAGCGGCCTGGCCGGACCAGATGGCCGGCAGTCGTTCGACAGCCATGGCCGCCGACTCCTGCTGCGCTCCATCAAGGCCCTGACCTGCTCGGTTGAACGCGTGCAGAAGATCGTCGACCCCGCTGGGATTTCCCAGCGGTTCCCCCAGAGCACGCCGGGCATCGGCGATCGCGGCAGCGAGGTTCTCCGGTCGCAGGGAACTCGCGATCCGCTCAAGATCCGTGGCCCGGCGTGCTAGATCGTCCGTGGTCGTCTGGTTCACAGGACACCACCGATCTGCCCCTTACCGGACTCGTCCGCGGCGTCGTACGTATCAGCGCTGTCGTGCACGTCCTGCGCGGTCCGATCGTAGGTCTCCAGCCGCTTCGTGAGGTTGTCGAAGAGCAGTTGTTGGAAGGCGCTGAACGCTTCTCCGCAGGTCGTCGTGGCGAAGACCCGACCGCCTTCCGCTGAGGCGCCGTCCCACGCGGAGCGGATCGAGCGCAGGTCCGTCGCCAGCATGCCGATCTCGCGTGAGGTGTTCCGGACCTCGTCGGGCGTCAGGTTGAACCCGGTCATGAATGCGACTCCTCCCCAGTGGGTACGTCGCGGCCAGAGAGTCTCGCAATCAAAGAGCGCGCACATCGGCGGATCAGGGGATCTTGTGAAAATCCAGACAGCGTGCCGAGCCTTGTGCTTTGAGCAGGGCCTGCTTGGTGCGCATGGCCCTTGATGTCGATGGGAGCCACCAGAGGGTGCCCAGGGGGATGGCGACGAGGAGTTGGACGAGGTCGGCGCGCTGTGCGAGCTCTACGGAGCGACGGGGGAGATGCGCGGCCTGCTGGTCGCCAAGGCCGAGGCCAACGACGGCACGACGATCAACCTGCCGTCGGGCGACAAGTACACCGACCAGCTCGCGAACATCATGCTGCTGGAGACCGAGGCGCGGCGGGCGACGGCCTGCGAAATCGCGCTGGTGCCAGGCTTGTTGCAGACAGCCGAATACGCACGCCAGATGATTTCGACCGTTGATCGACCGCAGAGCGAGATCGAACGCCGGGTCGCCACCAGAATCGGACGACAGGCTGTGCTGTCTCGGCCGAACGGCCCCGAACTGCGATTCTTGATCGATGAGTTCGTGCTTCGGCGTCTGATCGGTGGGCCGAAGGTGATGCGGACCCAGCTTCGGAAGATCGTGGCGGAGTCCGAATGGCCGAACGTCCGCGTGCGGGTGCTGCCGGCTTCGGCGGGTGCTCATCCGGGATTGGACGGAACGTTCGCCATCTACGAGTTCGCAGCGCTGGAGACTTACGTCTACCTGGAGAACAGGAAAGGCGGGATCTTCGTTACTGACGGCAACACCACGCAACAGTATGTTGAGTCCCGCGACGCGCTGTGGGACGTAGCGCTCGGTGAGGAAGAGTCGGTCGGGCTGATCGACGCGCTGGCAGAGGGGCTGAACGATGACTGAGCTGGTCTGGCGGAAGAGCAGCCGGAGCGGGTCCTCGACGAACTGCGTCGAGGTCGCGCGAGCCACCGAAATGATCGCGCTCCGTGACTCCAAAGACCCGGAGGGTGGTCAGCTCCGGGTGGGCGAGTCCCAGTGGGGAGCCTTCTTGAAAGGCCTGAAGAACGGCCGTTTCCGCTGCGCCGAGTAGATGATCTTGGCGCTGTGACCTGGTGCGGAGCGTTCCACCGGTCAAGTTTGTCCAGATTCCTCGGAACCGTTACGCGCGCGGGCGCGTCAAGCTAAAGTAACCACGGTTCATGGGGGATCACAGGGTCCGGAGGATCTGGGATGACTAGCGCAGAGGGTGGGTTCGCCGCCGCGAAAGAGGGCCTGAAGGCCGTCAGCGGTCAGACGCAGTGGATCAACTCGCAGGTCGGTGCGGGCAAGCTCGCACTGGACCCGGAGGCGGCAGAGAAGGCCGCTAAGCACTGCGAAGAAGAAGTTCGCGAGCTCGCGAAGCTCCTGAGGAACGCGGCGGCGTTGAGGACCGTCAAGGGCCTGGGTGACTACGAGGATGGTCAGCAGCTCGCCAAGCGCTTTCAGGACAAGGCAACCGACCCCGAATCGGGCATTCTCAAGTTGATCCGTGACATGCAGGACGAGTTGACGAAGCAGGCGGAAGCATTTCGCGCTGCTGCCAAGGACTACCGTGCCGTCGACGAACAGAACGCTGACGACCTTAGGCGAGGGATGAAGTGAGCACGTTTTCCAGGTCCTTGTTCGCGACCGCAGCCGGCTTGGCGCTTTTCGGCCTGAGCGCTTGCGGCGGAACAAGCACTGGTGGTGGCCCCTCGGTGCAGCCACCCGCTCCGGGCGCGGCTCTTCAGAGCTTCGACCCGTGCACGTTCTTCACGCCTGAGGAGCTGACTTCGTTCGGCGTGGGGACCACCTCGCAAGACTTTACCCAGGTCAGCTTCCAGCCAGGTTGCGAATGGGAAGGTGAGAAGCTGTCGATCGGACTGCAGAAGAACGCCAAGGACACCGTGCAAAGCCTTGGGCAGGGTGGTGGCTTCGACAAGTTCGAGCCGACGAACATCGCAGGTCGTGAAGCCGCGGAGATCATCGTCGGTGGAGCGACTGACCAGGGTGTATGCAACTACGCGGTGTCCGCTGGCGGCGGTTTCGTGATGTACCAGCTTTCCGGATTCATGCGTGATTCCGTTCCGGATCCGTGCGGCGAGCTTGAGAAGGTCGTTAACCAGACTGCTTCGAGATTGCCTCAGTGACACAGGGGGAGTGATGGGGCTTTTCAGCGCACTGGACAATGCCGGCGGGCACGTTTTCGGTTGGGAAACCGAGGCTGACGAGAACCGCATCGAGCAAAGTGCCGAGGCCAAGCGGATTGCTCAGCAGCAGCAGGCGGAGCTCGCGAGGCAGAACTCGGGCTTGAACGTCGGTTCTTTTGATTCGCCTGCCATCACCCAGTGCATCAACTGGGGCGGGCGCAGCCACGCGGACATCTACAAGACCAACCAGGAGTCAATCGATCAGGCGGCTGTCGCCGAGGTGGCGCAAGCCTGGACGAAGCTTGCTGAAGGTCTTCGCGAGCGTGGCGAGCGGTTCGGTCCGGACCTGTCCAACATCGTTCGCGATGGTTGGCAGGGCGAGGCGGCTGACGCTGCGGCTGAAGTCGGAAAACCTGCATCCGAGTGGATGAAAGCCAGCGCCGATGCCGTCGAGATGACAGGCAACAACCTCAACACGGCTGGGGATGCTGCTGGTCAGTCGAGGAAGCTTGTCCCGGAGCCGGAGGGGTTCAGCTGGGGTGAGGCCGCGGCGTCCGCGATTCCATTCGGTCTCAGTGGGGGCGGTGTCAACGCTCTTTCTCAGATGGAGGAGCAAGAAGAGGCTGAGAAGGCTGCTCAGGAGACGATGGGGCGGGTGTACAGCCCGACGCTGACGCAGGTCGACGCGAAGATGCCGCAGTACACCGTGCCTGACGGCTCGACCACGAGCCCGCCGCCGGTTGCGCCGCCCGGCGGCACCGACTGGGGCGGTGGCATGGGCGACGGCGGCAACGTTCCCGGTGGTTCCGGTGCGGGCTCCGGCGCAGGTAGCGGCGGCTACTCCGGTAGCGGCGTGCCCGGCGGTGGAATCCCCGGTGGTGGCTACTCCGGTGGTGCTTATCCGGGTGGGAGCAGTCCTGCCGGAACCGGTGCGGCCTGGGCGAATCCGCCGGGTGGCGGTCTCCCCGGCGGAGGTTTGTTCGGTGGTGGCGCGCCTGGTGGCGGAACTCCCGGCGGCGGAGCAGGTCTCGGCCTCGCGGCCGGCCTCGGCGCGGGTGCCGGAGCGGGCATGGGTGCGGGCGGTCGCGCCGGTGGCGTCGGCGGTGCGGGTGCTGGGGCTCGTGGTGCCGGAGCGGGCATGGGCGCAGGTGGCCGGGCCGGGGCCGGTGGTCTCGGCGCAGGTGCCGGTGCGGGTGCTGGAGCCGCGGGTGCCGGTGGTCGTGGTGCCGCCGGTCGCGGTGGCATGGGCGGCATGGGGGCCGGTGCCGGCCGTCGCGGTGAGGGTTCCGAGGACGACGAGCACGAGCGTCCGTCCTGGCTCGAAGAGCAGGACGACGTGTGGATGAACGACATGCCCAAGACGGCACCGCCGGTTCTCGGCGAGTGAGCGGGCTTTTCACCTGATCGAAGTGGTGACGCGATTTCCGTCGAGATCGCGTCACCACTTCGAGCCTTCCTTTTTTGCTTCCACGAGTGGGAGAAAGCTCAAGTGAGTGTGTTGGGTCGGTGGCAGCTGCCGCCGGTGCACCTGGACATCGTGCTCAAATACCTGCGGATCGACGGTCTCACGCTGCCGATCAGCACCCGGTCCTTCGGCCACACCGCCGATCAGTTCTCGACCATCGGAAAAGCGGAACTGCCGATCATGGAGGCCAACGGCGTCGTCGTCGACGACGAGGTCGTGCCGCCGCTGGTCGACGCGCTGAAAACCCTCGCCACGCCTTATCTCTGGGTCGATTCGATGTGGTTCCCCGAGCCGGGGAGCGACCACTGCTGGCGCGCGGTCGCGGTGTTCGCCGAGGGCAACCGGATCGTGCTCGGCGTGCAGGCACCCAGCGAAGACCCCAAGCGCGGGGGACTGCTGACCGTCGAGGTGCACCAGAACGCGCCGCTGCCCGGAGTCGTGCTCGGCACCCTGCCGCCCGCCAAGCCCGGCAGCTACGGCCCGATCCGCGTCCCGCACAGCTCGATGCAGGGCGATCAGGTCGAGGACTACGACCCGTCGAGCATGATGGAGACCGCCACGCGCAAGCGCGGCAGCAGCGGCGACCAGCAGGTCGAGCTCTACGAGAAGATCGGCAAGGTGCAGCACGTGCGCATCGGTCAGATCGCCGCCAACATGCGCGACCAGCACGGTCGGCGCCGCCGGACCCCGGTGGTGTCGTGGTTCGACAACGCCGAACCCGACGGCCGCTACCTCAACCGGGTGGAACGCGCGAGCACCGGGGAACCGCTCTACGCCCTGCTGCCCGCGGACGCCGGTCTGATCGGCAACGAGATCAACTCGTTGATCAACCAGGTCCGCCAGGCCTGAGCCCGTTCCGGCTGGTCGGTATGTCGCATTGAAGCAGGTCAACGGCCTCTTCGGGGTTGCTCCGGTTGCCGTTTCGCGGGGTGGCCGGAGTGTTGCGACACGCCGAAAGGTGTCGAAGGGGGCACACACAGGTTGACAGCCCGCACGTAGGCTGCATGGCATGGTCGAACCCCAGCTGCATCGCGTCACCTTGCCCAACGGGCTGCGCGTGGTGTTGGCACCGGACTCGGCGGCGGGCCAAGCATCAGGTCAGGCCCCTGTGGTCGGTGTCAGCGTGCACTACGACGTGGGCTTCCGCTCCGAACCCGAAGGGCGCACAGGATTCGCGCACCTGTTCGAGCACTTGATGTTCCAGGGCAGCGAGAGCCTCGAGAAACTCGCCCACTTCCGCCACGTGCAGGGCTCCGGCGGCACGTTCAACGGTTCGACGCACCAGGACTACACCGACTACTACCAGGTGCTGCCCTCGGCGGCCCTGGAGCGGGCGCTGTTCCTGGAAGCCGATCGGATGCGCGCCCCGAAGATCACCGAGGAGAACCTGGCCAACCAGGTGGACGTGGTCAAGGAGGAGATCCGGCTCAACGTCCTCAACCGCCCCTACGGCGGTTTCCCCTGGATCCTGCTGCCGCCGGTGCTCTACTCGACCTTCGCCAACGCCCACAACGGCTACGGCGACTTCACCGATCTCGAAAGGGCCACCGTCGACGACTGCGCGGCCTTCTTCGACACCTTCTACTCGCCCGGCAACGCCGTGCTCACCGTCGCCGGTGACCTCGACGTCGACCGGACGATCAAGCTGATCGAGAAGCACTTCGGCGACGTTCCCGCCCGCCCGGTCCCGCAGCGGCCTTCGTTCGGCGAGCCGTTCCCGACCAGCGAGGTCCGCGGCAAGCACACCGACCCGCACGCGCCGCTGCCCGCCGTCGCGCTCGGCTACCGGCTGCCCGACCCGGTCGGCGAGCTCGACGCCTACCTGGCCAACGTCGTGCTCTCGGCGATCCTGTCCGACGGCGACGCCTCCCGGCTCCAGCAGCGCCTGGTGCACTCCGAAGCGCTGGTCGTCGACGTCAGCGCCGGTACCGGCCTGATGGGCGCCCCGCTGGACGCGCGCGATCCGGACACCTTCACCTTCACCGCCATCCACACCCCCGACGTCGGGGTGGAGCGCGTGATCGGGGCGATCGACGAGGAGCTCGACAAGATCGCCTCCGACGGCCCCACCGAAGAGGAACTGCACCGGGTCACGGCCCGCTGGGCGGCCAGCCTCTACCGGGAGCACGACCGGGTCATCTCGCGGACGCTCGACCTCGGCAGCACTGAGCTGCTGCACGGCCGGGCCGAACTGATCTCGGAGCTTCCCGACAAGATCGGCCAGGTTCGCGCCCAGGACGTCAGCGCGGCGGCCAAGGCGCTGCGCTCCGACGCGCGTGCCGTGCTGGAGATCGAACCCGCTGGTGACGAGAACGGAGGTGCGGCATGACCCGCGCAACGCACCGCAGCGCCGAGGAGATCGGCCGCACCGAGGTGGGCCCGCGCCCGCTGCCGCCGCTGGGCGAGCCCCGCGTCGGCGTCCCGCCGGCCGGTGTCGACACCGCGCTGCCCAACGGGCTCCGCGTCATCGCCGTCCGCCACGGCCAGGTGCCGATGGTGGAGATGCGCCTGCGCATCCCGTTCGCCGGTGAGGCCGAGGAGCACCCGGCGCAGGCCGAGGTGCTGGCCGAAACCCTGCTGACCGGCACCGCGCGCCGCGACCGCGTCAAGATGGACACCGACCTGGCGGCCGTCGGCGGCGACCTGCACGCGGTGGTCGACCCGGAGCGGCTGAGCATCGCCGGAGACGCGCTGGCCAGCGGCCTGGACACGCTGCTCGACGTGCTCGCCGACGCGCTGACCGGCGCCACCTACGCCGACGACGAGGTCAACGCCGAGCGCGCGCGGCTGGTCGAGCGGATCGGCGTGGCCCGCTCGCAGCCGCGGGTGATCGCCCGCGAGGAGCTCCAGCGCCACCGCTACGGCGACCACCCCTACACCCGCGAGGTCCCGCAGGCCGAGGACGTCGCCGAGGTGACCCCCGAGCAGGTCCGCGCGCTGCACAGCGCCGCAGTGCTGCCGCGGGGATCGGTGCTGGTGCTGGTCGGCGACATCGACCCCCACGTCGTGATCGGCGAGGTCGAGCGGGCCCTGGCCGGCTGGAAGTCCGAGGACTCCGCCCGCGAGATGCCCGCACTGCCGCTGGTCACCGGCGGCGACGTGCGGCTGGTGCACCGCCCCGGCGCCGTCCAGTCGCAGCTGCGGTTCTCCGCGCAGGCGCTGGCCCGCACCGACGAGCGCTACCCGGCGCTGCAGATCGCGAACCTGGTCTTCGGCGGCTACTTCTCCTCGCGACTGGTGGAGAACATCCGCGAGGACAAGGGCTACACCTACGGCGCGCACTCGTCCTTCGAGTTCACCAAGGGCAACGGCACGCTGCTGGTCGACGCCGACACCGCCAGCGAGGTCACCGCGGCCGCGCTGCTGGAGACCCGCTACGAGCTGGCCCGGATGGCGCTGGTGCCGCCGTCGGAGTCCGAGGTCGAGTCCGCGCGGCAGTACGCGATCGGCGGGCTGCTGACCTCGACCGCCTCGCAGTCCGGCCTGGCCTCGACGCTGTCCGCGCTGGCCGCAGCCGGCCTGGACCAGAACTGGTTGACCGCGCACGCCGAGCGACTGCGCGACGTCACCGTCGAGCAGGTCGCCGAGGCCGCGAAGCTGTTCGCGCCGTCGGAGTTCACCGGCATCGTCGTCGGCGACGCCGACAAGCTGGCGGACGAGCTGCGGCTGCTGGGCGGCGTGGAGCTGCCATGACCCGGTTACCGGATGGAGCGCAAGAATGACCTGCGAAGTGTTCGCCGGTGCGGGCTTCCAGCTCGACTCCCCGCCGCTCCTCTCGCGGTCCACTGTGGACCGTCGGGAGGAGCTGCGGGAATCGCTCGACGGCGGCGCGAAGCTGTGGCACACCGGCAAGGTCGTGCTCGTCGACGCCAAGGGCCGCACCCAGATCGGCGAGGACTCCCGGCTGATCGTGCAACCCGCCGTCGACTTCGGTGAGCGCCCGTCGCCGAACGCGGTGCTGCTCGGCGTCGAGGACGACGTCAGCTACTGGGCGCTGCGCACCGACCACGACGGTGCGCAGGAGGGCTGGCGGGACCTGCGTTCCGGCGGCGCGCTGCTCAACGACACCGACGCCGGACTGCTCACCACGGCCGTCGGCCTGCTCGGCTGGCACGACAACGCCCGCTACTGCGCGGTCTGCGGCGCGGCGACCACCCGCGTCCGCGTCGGCTGGGCGCGGCGCTGCTCGGGTTGCGACCGCGAGGAGTACCCGCGCACCGATCCGGCGGTGATCTGCCTGGTCAGCGATGGCGAGGACCACGTGCTGCTGGCCCGTCAGCCGATCTGGCCGCAGTACCGCTTCTCGGTGCTCGCCGGGTTCGTCGAGGTCGGCGAGTCGCTGGAAGCCTGCGTCGCGCGCGAGATCCAGGAAGAGGTCGGCGTCGAGGTCTCCGGCATCCGGTACCTCGGCAGCCAGCCGTGGCCGTTCCCGCGTTCGCTGATGCTCGGCTTCGCCGCCGTCGCCGACCGCAACGCGCCGCTGGTGCCCGCCGACGGCGAGATCGAGGAAGCGCGCTGGGTTTACCGGGACACGATCCTCGCGGCACTGGACGCCGAGGGCGAGCCGGTGGACGGCCTCCGCCTCCCACCCGGTGTCTCCATCGCGTACCGAATGATCAAGGGCTGGGCCACCTCCGAGCCGTAACACCCCCACACTCAGGGCAATTCGAATGTCGCGCGAGATCTGAGCCGAAAAGTTCGGACTCGAATGTCGCGCGAAGTTCGAATCCGTCCCCCCGGGATCGGGCGTGTCCGCGCTGGTCAAGGTCGTAGGGACGCGATCCGGGCGACACACGGTGGTGGGTATCGCCTGATCGGTGTTGGGGGTCTGCGAGGATGCCTGCATGGCCGATCAACCGCGTCTCCTGGAAGGTTTGGACCCGGAGCAGCGGCAGGCCGTCATCGCACCGCGCGGGCCCGTGTGCGTCCTGGCCGGTGCGGGAACGGGGAAGACCCGGACCATCACCCACCGCATCGCCCACCTCGTCCAGCGCGGGCTGGTGACGCCCCGGCAGATCCTGGCCGTGACCTTCACAGCGCGCGCCGCGGGCGAGATGCGCACCCGGTTGCGGGAGCTCGGAGCCGCGGGGGTGCAGGCCCAGACCTTCCACGCGGCGGCCTTCCGACAGCTCCGCTACTTCTGGCCGCGCGTTCACGACGCCCAGATGTGGCAGCTCACCGACAACAAGTTCCGCCTGGTCATGCAGGCCGCGAACCGGCTGGGGCTGTCCACCGAGCGCGAGGACGTGCGCGACCTCGCCAGCGAGATCGAGTGGTCGAAGTCCTCGCTGATCAGCCCCGAGCAGTACCCGGCGGCCGCGCAGCAGGCCGGTCGCGAGACGCCGATCCTGCCCGAGCTGATCGCCAAGGCCTTCGCCGGGTACGAGAAGCTCAAGAGCAGCGCGCAGCTGCTCGACTTCGACGACCTGCTGCTGCACATCGCCGCGATCCTGGAGGACCGCGAGGACATCGCCGAGGAGTTCCGCAGCCAGTACCGGTCCTTCGTCGTCGACGAGTACCAGGACGTCAACCCGCTGCAGGCGCGCGTGCTCGACGCCTGGGTCGGCAACCGCGACGACCTGACCGTGGTCGGGGACGCCAACCAGACCATCTACTCCTTCGCGGGCGCCTCCCCGAAGTGGCTGATCAACTTTCCGCGCAAGTACCCCGAGGCGACCGTGGTGCGCCTCGAACGCGACTACCGGTCGACTCCGCAGGTCGTGGACCTGGCCAACAAGGTCATCGGCGCCGCCCGGGAACGTCCGGCCGGCACCCGGCTGAAGCTGGTCGGTCAGCGCCCGGACGGTCCGCGCCCGGACTTCGCCGAGTACGACGACGAGACCGACGAGGCCGACGCCATCGCGCGCAAGATCGCGCAGCTGGCCAAGCGCGGCGTGCCGCTGTCGGAGATCGCGATCCTGTTCCGCGTCAACGCCCAGTCCGAGGTCTACGAAAAGGCGCTGTCCGACGCCGAGATCCCGTACCAGGTGCGCGGCGGCGAGCGGTTCTTCGCGCGCGCCGAGATCCGCCAGGCCATGGCCACCTTGCGCACCGCGATCGCCCGCGACACCGCGGCCGAGGACCTGCCAGGGACGGTGCGCGAACTCCTCGTCGAGGTGGGCCTGACCGACGAACCACCGGCCGGCGGGTCCGCCCGCGAGCGGTGGGAATCGCTGATCGCCCTGGTCGAGCTCGCCGAAGGGCTCGTGGCCGCGGTTCCCGACGCCGATCTGCGCCGCTACGTCGCCGAGCTCGACGCGCGCGCAGAAGCGCAGCACCCGCCGACCGTCGAGGGCGTCACGCTCGCCTCGCTGCACGCGGCCAAGGGACTGGAGTGGGACGCGGTGTTCCTCGCGGGCCTGGTCGAGGGAACCTTGCCGATCCAGCACGCCGACACCGACGCGGCGGTGGAGGAGGAGCGGCGGCTGCTCTACGTCGGCGTCACCCGCGCCCGCGAGCACCTGCACCTGTCCTGGGCGCTGGCCCGCGCCGGGGGACGGCGGTTCCGGCGCCGCAGCCGGTTCGTCTACAACCTGGTGCCCGACGGCCACCCGGCGGCGCTGCCGAGCAAGGCCAAGCAGCCGCAGCCTCCCGCCCGGCAGGCCGCGACGATCACACCGCAGTGCCGGGTGTGCTCGTCGACGCTGGTCAGCACCATGGACATCAAGCTCGGGCGCTGCTCGGACTGCCCGTCCGACGTCGACGAGACCCTGCTCGAGCAGCTCAAGGCGTGGCGCAGCGAGCGCGCGCGGCAGCTCAAGGTGCCCGCCTACGTGGTGTTCACCGACGCGACGCTGACCGCGATCGCCGAGCAGCGGCCCGCCGACGAATCCGCGTTGGTCGGGATCTCCGGAATCGGCGCGATTAAGATCCAGAAGTTCGGCGGCGACGTGCTCGCCTTGATCAATCGGGTGAACTAGCAAAACCGCAGGTCAAAAATATGTTGCGGGTTGTACCTCGCGGCACATAACCTCGTAGACACGCGCGGGCCGAGTTGGCCCGCATTCACCGACGGAGACCGAGAAGGAGGTGGGGACAGTGAAGATCTTCGAGACCACGAACGCCCCGCGCTCCTTCATGGCCGGGGTTGTTTCGCTGCTCTCGGGCACCTTTGTGCTCGCTGCCGCCATTGCCAATGATCTGCGCGTCGAAAAGCCGCGTGGCTACGGCTTTGTCCCGGCGACCCTGCAGCACCCGCGCAGGTCGGTCCGTTGGTCTTTCCTGGATCCGCTGATCTAGGAGAGCCCCAGGCTTCTCAGAAGGCCGCGGACCTGCACGACGGGTCCGCGGCCTTTTTGCGTTCCTGGTTGATCCACAACCACAACCACATCCATCCACCACCACAAGTCGCCTGCCATCGACTACTGGAGGAAGTCGTATGTTCACCGCGAGTGTGCCGATACCCGAGTCGGCCGTGGACTCGCAGTTCGAGCCCGAGCAACCCACGGGCTCATCGCTGCAACGCCGCTTGCCCTGCCGCCGGGACCCGGACCTGTGGTTCGCCGAGAACCCGTCCGACCTGGAGCAGGCCAAGGTCCTGTGCAGCGACTGCCCGATCAAGACCGAGTGCCTGGCCGGCGCGCTGGATCGCTGCGAACCCTGGGGGGTCTGGGGCGGCGAGATCTTCGAACGCGGCGAGGTCGTCGCGCGCAAGCGCAGGCGCGGTCGTCCGCGCAAGCACCCACGTCCGGAAGAAGTCGAACCCCGCAAGCAGGAGCGAGCAGCATGACCAACACCACTGGACTGATCCACCCGAACAACGCGGAGATGCGCATGTACCCGACCGAGGAGCTGATCCGGATACATAGGAAGGAGATGATGGCCGAAGCCGAGCGACAACGCGAAGTTCGCTCGATGTCGGCCGGTCGCAGATGGCGGGCGATCGCTCGCTTCGCGACGAGAAGAGCCGAATCCGCTGAGCAGCGCTGAACTCCGTGATCGCGCGCTCGCGGGTGCCGCGTCGGCCGTCGCTCTCCGCGGCGGCCGACGCATTCTTGCTGAACCGGCAAAACGACGTGCGTGTTTCGCGGTGTCCGGTCTAGTGTTCCGGCTCGTGGGAGCACATTCGCATTCGCACGACAACATCGATTGGAACGCGCACCTGGAGCGCCTGCGCGCGGCCGACGACTTCATCGCACCGGACGTCACCGAGGTGGTCGCCAAGCTGCTGCGGCCCGGGGCCCACTCGGCGATCGAGATCGGAGCCGGTGCCGGCGGCACGGCGGCGATCCTCGCGAAGGGCCTGGCGCGCAACGGTGACGAGCCGCAGCTGACCATCGTCGACACCGCCGAACAACTGCTGACGGCGGCGGGGGAGCGGGCGTCGGAGGCCACTGAGGGCGTCACCGTGCGCACCGTCCGGGCCGATGCCGCCGCCGACACGCTGGCCGAGGAGATCACCGCAGCCGGTGCCCCGCCGCAGGCAGACCTGGTCTACGCGGCGTTCGTCGTGCACCACCTGCCCGACCAGCTCGCCGGCCTGCGCAGGTTGGCGGGGCTCGTGAAGCCCGGCGGGCGGCTGGCGGTCGTCGAGTTCGGTCTGCAGACCAGGGTCCTGCCCGCCGACATCGGCATCGGCGGTCCCGGGCTGGAAGCCAGGTTGATCAGCGCGAGCGAGCAGTGGTTCCAGCAGATGCGGACCGAGATGGACGACTCGGTCCGGTTGCCGATGGGCTGGCCGAAGGCCATGACCGAGGCCGGGCTCGTGGAGGCCACCTCGTTCAGCTACCTCATCGACCGGCCCGCGCCGCTGGACGAGTCCGGCCGGGCCGCGGCGCTGCGCCAGCTGTCGATGCTGCGCCGCGACGCCGACGAACGCCTCGCGGCCGAGGACGTCGAAGCACTGGATCAGCTGCTCGACCCCGACAGCGAGCACTACGCCGGCAGCCGGGACGACCTCTACTACCTCAGCGCCAACACCGTCCATCTCGGCACCAAACCCACCTGACACCCCTCTGACCTGCGCAAACTCAGGGCCGGGGGTGCCTCGATTCGAATTTCGCGCGAAGTTCGAATCGCCCTCGGTGGGGTGGCGTCTGCGGGGTGGTGGAGTCTTGTCAGGCCTCGGCTTCGGCGAAACCGGGTTGCCACTCGGCGATGATGTCGCGGGTGGCGACCTCGGCGTCGAGCTGGCACAGGATGCCCGTCGCGCCCAGCGTGACCCGGTGGATCAGCAGGTAGTCCGGCGGCAGGTTCAGCAGCCTCCCGGTGCGGAAGTCGGGGCTGCTCAGGTCGGAGACGCGTTCGGCCTGCCGCTGCAACCAGCGGCGGGTGAAGTGGAAGGTCTCGGTGCGCGCCGGGTCCACGAACGGCGCCAGGTAGGCGAGCACGTCCTCGGCCCGCAACTCCTGCTCCGGTTGCACGAACCGCTCCTCGCGCAGCAGCTCCAGCAGCTCGATCGACTGGTCGTGCAGAGCCAGCCTGATCATCTTGCCGAACGTCGGCGGCAGGCCGCCGGGGAGCCGGGAGACCGCGCCGAAGTCGATCACGCACAGCCGCTCGTCCGGCAGCAGCATGAAGTTGCCCGGGTGCGGATCGGCGTGCAGCAGGCCGACCTTCGCCGGGGTCGAGAAGTGGAACTCGGCCAGCAGCCGGCCCGCCAGGTTCCGCTCGGCCTGCGAGCCCTCGGCGATGATCTTCGAGAACGGCGTGCCGGTCACCCACTCCGTGACCACGACCTTCGGCGCGCTCGCGATCACCGCGGGGACCACGACCCGCTCGTCACCGGAGAAGACCTTGGCGAAGGTGCGCTGGTTGTCGGCCTCGATGCGGTAGTCGAGCTCCTCGACCATCCGCTCCTGCAGCTCCTGCAGCAGCGGCTTGACCTCGGCGCCCGGCGCCAGCGACTGGAAGAGGCGGGAGAACCGCATCAACTGCCGCAGGTCGGAGCGCAACGCCTCGTCGGCGCCCGGGTACTGGATCTTGACGGCCACCTCGCGGCCGTCGTGCCACACCGCGCGGTGCACCTGGCCGATGCTGGCCGAGGCCGCGGGCTCGTCGTCGAAGGACGCGAAGCGCGTGCGCCACGAGGCGCCCAGCTGCTCGCTCAGCACCCGGTGCACGCTGGAGATCGGCATCGGCGGCGCCGCCGACTGCAACTTGGTCAGCGCCTCGCGGTAGGGACCGGCCATCGCGTCGGGCACGGCGGCCTCGAACACGCTCAGCGCCTGGCCGAACTTCATCGCCCCGCCCTTGAGCTGCCCCAGCACCGCGAACAGCTGCTCAGCGGTCTTGGCGGCCACGTCGGCGTTGATCTCGGCGGCGTTCTGGCCGGTCATACGACGTCCCCAGCCCGCGGCGACCCGTCCGGCGACGCCCAGTGGCAGGCTGGCGAGCTTGGCGGTGCGGTGTGCCGCTTGGCGGGGAATGTCGGCCACGAATTCTCCTAGGTGCGCGCAGGAAAACCCTCTCGAAGACCGAAAGCCGTGCGGTCGCGATTCGGAAAACGAGAAACCCATCAACATGCTAGTCGTTCAAGAGCGCATCGTGGGTTGTGATCGGCATTCTGTTGAGCGGGGTTCGTTCCCGCGGCCGAATGGGTTGGGCCGACGGGAACGGTTAAGCGACTCAGAACGGATTCACCGCTCCGGGAAACCCCAGGAAACCGGGGCGGGGTGGGCCGCTGGCGGCCCACCCGTGCCTGTCACGCCTTGCCGAGGATGCGGGTCATCTTGGTCCCGCACACGGGGCACGTGCCCTTGGCCATCCGGCGTCCGTTGGTCTCCGAGACCTCACCGGAAAAGTCGCGCTTCTCCCGGCACTTCACGCAGTAGCCGTTGTACGTCTCGGCCACGGCTCCCCTCCTTCTGGTAATTGACCCAGCGCCACAGCTGGATCGCCGGCGCCCCCTGCGGGCGGCTGGGGGAACCGTACAGGCGGAGTAATTGAGATGCATGCATTACGAGCATGGCATGTTCGACTCGATGGAGTAATCATTCGTCCATTGATGGGAACTTGACCTTGAGGTGCAGCTCACAGGGGGAACCGTTTGTCGGAGCCAGTCGCTAAGGTCCACTTTCGTGGCTGAACCGCAGGTCGAGGTCCGCCGCAGCAAGCGCCGCCGCCAGACGGTGAGCGCCTATCGCGACGGCGACAAGATCGTGGTGCTGCTCCCGGCTCGGATGAGCCGTGCGGAGGAAAAGCGCTGGGTGGCGGACATGCTGAGCCGTCTGCAGCGCAGTGAGACGCGACGCCGATCCCCCGCGCGCAACTCGGACGAGGCGCTGGTGCAGCGCTGTCGTGAGCTGTCCGTGAAGTACCTGGACGGCAGGACCGATCCGAGCAGCGTTCGATGGGTCCCGCCGATGCGCACCCGCTGGGCCTCGTGCACGCCCAGCGAGGGCACCATTCGAGTGAGCGAGCGGCTGCGAGATGTACCCGGATGGGTGCTCGATTACGTGCTCGTCCACGAGCTCGCGCACCTGCTGGTTCCCGGCCACGGCGCCGACTTCTGGAAGTGGGTCGAGCGCTACCCGAAGACCGAGCGCGCCATCGGCTACCTCGAGGGCGTGGTCGCGGCGTCCCAGCTCCAGGTCGGCCTCACCGACGACGAGACCGAGGACCCCGAGGTCTCCTGACCGGAGCGCGGCTCCGGTGGGGGTGCGGGCCGCGGGTGGTCCTCGTCCGAACCGACCGGGTGAGACCGACATCGATCATGGACGGTGCGGATCACGACCGCCCGCACGCAACACCACCCGCCCACCGCGAGGTGCGGTGGACGGGTGGTGGGCGTGGATCAGGACTTGGCGTCGCCGTCGGAGCCGTCGGAGTCCGAATCGTCGTCGGCGGAGTCGCCCTCGGACTTCTCGGCTTCCTCCGCGCGGCGGATGGCCGCGATCGGGTCGTCGAGGTCGGAGTTCGAACCCCAGCGGTCGGCGAAGTCCAGCGGTTCGTCCAGGTCGGAGCTGTCGGGCAGCAGGTCCGGGTGATCCCAGACCTGGTCTCGGGCCTCGGTGCCGTGGCGCTCGGCCATCAGCCGCCAGAGGTTCGCCGCGTCGCGCATCCGGCGGGGGCGCAGCTCCAGCCCGATCAGCGTCGCGAAGGTCTGCTCGGCCGGACCGCCGCTGGCGCGACGCCTGCGGACCAGCTCGCCCAGCGCGTCCGCGCCCGGCAGCCGCTCGCCCAGAGCGTCGGCCACGACCACGTCGACCCAGCCCTCGACGAGGGCCAGCAGCGTTTCGAGCCTGGTCAGCGCGGCCTGCTGCTCCGGAGTGGTCTTCGGTTCGAGCATTCCCGAACCCATCATCTCCTGCATCGACGCGGGGTTGGACGGGTCGATCTTGCCCGCCAGGTCCTCCAGCGCCGAGGTGTCGATGTGGATGCCGCGCGCGTACTCCTCGACGGTGGCCAGCAACCGCTGCGCCAACCACGGGACGTGCCCGAACAGCCGGTGGTGCGCCGCCTCGCGGGCGGCCAGGAACAAGGTGGCCTCGCTGATCGGCCGGTCCAGGCCCTCGACGAACTTCTCGATGTTGGCCGGCAGCAGCGCCGCGGTCCCGGACGGTCCCAGCGGCAGCCCGACCTCGGTGGAGGTCAGCACCTCGCCGCCGAGCTGGGCCAGGCCGCTGCCCAGCTGCGATCCGAAGGTCATCCCGCCCATCTGGCCGAGCATGTTCAGCAGCGGGCCGGCGGCCTGCTTGGCCTCCTCCGGCAGCGCCTCCAGCCAGGCGGAGGACATGCGCTGCGCGATCGGGTCGCACAGCCGCTGCCACACCGGCAGGGTCTTCTCCACCCAGTCCACGGAGGACCAGGTCTGCACCGCGCGGACCCCTGCGGGCAGCGAGGTGCTGGCGTCGAGCCACAGCTCGGCGAGGCGGACCGCGTCCTCGATCGCCTTGACCTGCTCCTGGCTGGGTCGCTCGGTGCGCTGGTTGTTGTGCAGCTGCTGCACCGCGAGCTGCTTGGCCAGGTCGTAGTTGACCGGCCCGGACTGGCCGCTACCACCACCGGAGTGGCTCAGCGCCTGGCCGAGCTGGGTCAGCATCTGACCGAGCTGCCCGATGTCGAAGTTGCCGCCCGGTCCGGGCATGCCGGCGAAACCGAAGGGGTTGTCCCCCGGGTTGTTGCCGGCTCCACCCTCAGAGCGGCCTTGCGACGAGTCGCCCTTGTCGGGGTCGTCGGGGTCCTGCGAACTGAACCCGAACGGCATATTGGTCATAGTTCCACCGTACGCGGCCTCAGCCGCCCCTAAGAAGATGTCGTGGCTCTGGTCTGTGCGAACACCCGGGCACATCGCCAAGAGCGAACACGTACGCTGTCGCCTCGTGAACCGCCGTACCTGGACGCTGCTGACGAGTGTCGTGCTGGTTGTCGCCTTCGGTCTCCTCGGCGCGTTCGCGCGGGTGCCGTTCGTGGCGCTGGGCCCCGGGCCGACGTACGACACGCTCGGCCTGGAAGGCGACCACCCGGTGATCGGCGTCGAGGGGCACGAAACCTACCCGACCGCCGGTCACTTGAACATGACCACCGTATCGGTCACCGACCAGTTGTCGCTGTTCGGTGCGCTGGGCCTGTGGGTCTCCGGTCGCTACGCCCTGGCTCCGCGCGACGTCTACTTCCCGCCGAACAAGAGCGAGCAGCAGATCGAGCAGGAGAACACCGAGGCGTTCAACGACTCGCAGACGACCGCCGAGACCGCGGCGCTGCGCTTCCTCGGCTACCCGCACAAGGTGCTCATCGGCCAGATCGTCAAGGGCAGCCCGGCCGACGGCACGCTGGAGCCCGGCGACCGGCTGCTCAACGCCAACGGCAAGCCGGTCACCGACGCCGCGTCGCTGAAGGCCGCGCTGGCCGGGACGAAGCCCGGAGACCGGGTGGAGATCCGCTACCAGCGCGCTGACCAGCCCGAACAGGTCGCCAGCGTGCAGCTGGGGAGCAACGACCAGCCGGGCGGCGATCAGTCGCAGGGCTTCCTCGGCGTGGCCGCCACCGAGCGCCCGGACGTGCCGTTCGAGATCAAGATCAGCCTCGCCGACGTGGGCGGTCCCTCGGCCGGTCTGATGTTCACGCTGGCGATCATCGACAAGCTGACGCCCGGTGAGCTCAACGGCGGCAAGTTCGTCGCGGGCACCGGCGAGATCGACCCGGCGGGCAACGTCGGGCCGATCGGCGGCATCCCGTTCAAGATGATCAAGGCCAAGGAAGCCGGCGCCACGACCTTCCTGGTCCCGGCCGAGAACTGCGCCGAGGCCAAGTCGCAGGCCCCGGACGGCCTCCAGCTCGCCAGGGTCGCCCACCTCGTCGACGCCACCAAGGCGATGGAGGCGCTGCGCGCCAACCAACCCCCGGCAGCCTGCTGAGCACGCCTTCTGAACTGCGTCCAAGCGGCGCAGCCGCGAGCGCTGAAGGCCACTCTCGCAACTCGCACCGCCGCGGGTTCTGACACGTCGTCTGGCGAGGACGCCGCGACGCCGTGTATTGGCATACATCAGGAGCGGCGCCCGGAGTCCAGGCGGCGTGTCAGGTTCCGCTACCCGCACCGCCGCGCAGAACGACCACGGAAAATGAGTCCGATCTCAGGCGAAGGTGGCGCTCAGGGCCTTCACCAGGTTGGGAGCCAGTGAGGGGTCGCTGAAGACCTCGTCCTCCTCGCCGCGCAGTCGCATGACGCAGGACTGGCCGCCGCCGTCGCGCAGGACCGCGGCCACCAGCCGCGCTTCGCGCCGGTCGGGGTGCTCGGCGGCGAGCTTGCGGGCGCCGTCCTCGTCCTCGGGCAGCGCGGCCTCCGCCTCCGGCGGCAGCACGACGATCTCCTGCACCAGCGCGCAGCCGACGACCTGCTCAGGCCACTCGATGCGGGCCAGCGCCTCGCCGAGGTCCTCGGCGGGCAGCGACTCCTGCGCCAGCGGCGTCAGGGGAGAGGCCACCGGGTCGAGCTGGTCGGCCATCTCGGGTGCTGCGGCGATCATCGTCTCGGTCGCCACCAGGGCGAAGATCTGCGTCGGCTGGTCCCAGCCGGCGGACGCGACGAACTCCTCGACCTCGCGGGTCGCGACGGGGAGGGCGAACCCCAATTCCTCTGCGGAAGGCATGGCGGCAATCGTCGCAGAACCGCCTCCGACGGGGGCAGGCACGCCGAGTCGAGCCGATCGATACCGATCTGTGTCCGAAAAATACCGTTCGCGCGGGGCCTTCCAGGAACTTCACACCAGGGTCGTAGAGTTGAACATCACGAGGGAATCGTGTTCTCCGACGCGATTGCCAGGTTCAGCTGACCGTCCCCAGGAGCGTGCGCTGTGGCCATGCGGCCCCCGGTAGGAATGCCGAAACTATCCCGGCGAAGCAGAATCCTGCTGATTCTGGGCGGGGTCGTCCTGCTCGCCCTGATCCTCGGATCGCGGATGCTGGGCGCCTACGTCGACTGGTTGTGGTTCGGCGAGGTCGGATACCGGCAGGTCTTCACGACTCAGCTCGGCTCGCGGCTCGGTCTGGGCATCGTCGCCGCCGCCTTCCTCGGCGGGGTGCTGCTGCTCAACCTCTGGATCGCCTACCGCAACCGCCCGGTGTTCGTCCCGGTCAGCGGCCCGGACGACCCGCTGACCCGCTACCGGACGGTCATCACCGAGCACTCCCGGCTGTTCGGCCTGGGAGTGCCGATCCTGATCGCCGTGATCGGCGGGCTGGCCGCGCAGGCGGACTGGCAGACGCTGCAGCTGTTCCTGCACAGCGTCCCGTTCGGGCAGACCGACCCGGAGTTCGGCAAGGACATCAGCTTCTACGTCTTCCAGCTGCCGTTCTGGCGCATGGTGCTGTCCTGGGCGTTCATCGCGGTGACCGTGTCGTTCCTCGGCGCGCTGGTCACCCACTACATCTTCGGCGGCATCCGGCTCACCGGCCGCAGCGGCCAGCTGTCGATGCCCGCGCGGGTCCAGCTCGGCGTGCTGGCCGGTCTGTTCGTGCTGCTCAAGGCGGTCGACTACTTCTTCGACCGGTACGACCTGCTGCTGTCCCAGCGCAACAACCTGTTCACCGGCGCCAGCTACACCGACCTCAACGCGGTGATGCCGGCGAAGCTGATCCTGATGTGCATCGCGGTGTTCTGCGCGCTGGCGTTCTTCTCGGTGATCTTCCTGAAGAACCTGCAGATCCCGGCGCTGGCGACGGTCCTGCTTCTGCTGTCCAGCGTCGTGATCGGCGCGGTGTGGCCGGCTCTGCTGGAGCAGTTCTCGGTCCGCCCGAACGCCAACCAGCGCGAGGCCGTCTCGATCGAGCGCAACCTCGCGGCGACGAAGTCGGCGTTCGGCATCGGTGACGACAAGGTCAACTTCGTCGACTACCCGGGCAAGACGCAGCTGCAGCCCAGCGAGGTCGCCGACGACAAGGGCACCATCCCCAACATCCGGCTGCTCGACCCCAACGTGCTGTCGGCGACGTTCACGCAGCTCACGCAGCAGTACAACTTCTACGGCTTCCCCGACAAGCTCGACGTCGACCGCTACCGGGACGCCAACGGCCAGCTGCAGGACTACCTGGTCGCGCTGCGCGAGATCAACACCGACGGCCTGGCGGTCAACCAGCAGAACTGGATCAACCGGCACACCGTCTACACCCACGGCAACGGCTTCATCGCCGCACCGGCCGACCGTGTCGACTCGACCTTCAACGAGGGCGCCACGCAGGGCGGCTACCCGGTCTTCCAGATCAGCGACGTCGCCAACAAGGGCCAGGGCGGCATCCCGGTCGAGCAGCCGCGCGTCTACTACGGCGAGCTACTCGGTCCCGACGACTACGCGATCGTCGGCGGCAACCCGGGTGAGGCCCCGCGCGAGTACGACACCGACACCCAGCAGTTCACCTACGACGGCCGCGGCGGCGTGCCGATCTCCAACCCGTTCCAGCGGCTGGCCTTCGCCGCCTACTACGGCGAGCGGAACTTCCTGTTCAGCGGTGTGATCGGCGAGAACTCCAAGCTGATCTACGAGCGCAACCCGCGCGACCGCGTCCAGAAGGTCGCGCCGTGGCTCAAGCTCGACGGCGACCCGTACCCGGCGGTGGTGGACGGCCGCATCAAGTGGATCGTCGACGGCTACACCACGCTGAACAACTACCCGTACTCGAAGCTGACCGAGCTGGGCGAGGCCACCAACGACACCCTCACGGGCGTCGAGCGCCAGCCCAACCAACAGATCAACTACATCCGCAACTCGGTCAAGGCCACGGTCGACGCCTACGACGGCACCGTCGACCTCTACGCCACCGACGAGAACGACCCGGTCCTCAAGACCTGGGAGGGCGTGTTCCCCGGCGTGGTCAAGCCGGCCAGCGCCATCTCGCCGGAGCTGCGCGAGCACTTCCGGTACCCGGAGGACATGTTCAAGGTGCAGCGCAAGCTGTTGACCGAGTACCACGTGGACAACCCGGGCGACTTCTTCTCCACCCAGACCTTCTGGGAGGTGCCCAACGACCCCACGGCTCGCGGCACCGTCGGCAGCAGCGAGGGCCAGCAGCCGCCCTACTACGTGCTCGCCCAGGTCGAGGGTCAGGAGCAGCCGAACTTCCAGCTGACCAGCGCCTTGACCGCGCTGCGGCGGCAGAACCTCTCGGCGTGGGTGTCGGTGTCCTCGGACCCGCAGAACTACGGGCAGATGACCGTGCTGCGGTTGCCGACGAACACGCTGACGCCGGGTCCGAACCAGGTCCAGAACCAGATGGAGTCGACCCCCGAGGTCACCGAGAACCGGACGCTGTTCAACAACCCGAACGTCACGGCGATCTTCGGCAACCTGCTCACGCTGCCGGTGGCCGGTGGGCTGCTCTACATCGAGCCCATCTACATCCAGCGCAACGAGCAGGAGTCGTACCCGCAGCTCGCGCGGGTGCTGGTGTCCTTCGGCGGCAAGGTCGGCTTCTCCGAGACCTTGCAGGGTGCGCTCGAGCAGGTCTTCGGTTCCGGAGCGGGCCAGGCGACCCAGCCGGGCACGCCCGAGGGGCAGCCCCAGCAGCCGGGTGAGCCGCCCGCACCGGGGACGCCGGAGACCAGCCAGGAGGTCGGCGCGATCCGCGACGCGCTGGAACGAGTCCGCAAGGCCCAGCAGTCCGGCAACTTCGCCGAGATGGGCCAGGCGTACCAGCAGCTCGACGACGCCATCAAGCGCTTCGAGCAGGGGCAGGGCACCGGCGGCTGAGCCGTCCTTGTGTAAGTCGGCGGGGTGGGCGACCGGCGCGGTTGCCCACCCCGCCGACGCATCTGAAGGCCAGGTCAGGACAGGTGCGGAACGCTTTAGCCACCCCCGGTTTGAACGGCCTTCACCCGGTCCGTAAGCTAGTGCCTACAACAGAACGAAGCGGCTGGAATCTTCAGCCGACGGCGCGGGGTGGAGCAGTTCGGTAGCTCGCTGGGCTCATAACCCAGAGGTCGCAGGTTCAAATCCTGTCCCCGCTACGAGAAGCGTGTTCAATCCCCTCGGCTGGCGCCGAGGGGATTTTTCCGTTGTTCCTGTGTCTTTACGGGGGCCGAGCCCCCGCAGGCCCCCCACGGCGCGGTGGTTGGGCCGGGGTTGATCGTGGCGGTGGTTCCCGGCTTGGTGAGCTGGGGAAATCGGTTTCGGGACCCCCGTGCGAAGAGTGGTTTTCGGGGGTGTAGAGTTCTACTTACAACAGAACGAAGCGGCTGGAAAGTTCAGCCGACGGCGCGGGGTGGAGCAGTTCGGTAGCTCGCTGGGCTCATAACCCAGAGGTCGCAGGTTCAAATCCTGTCCCCGCTACGAGAGAAAAAGTGCCTCCGGTCTTCCGGAGGCACTTTTCTTTGCCTTCAGTCCTTCAGTCCTTCAGTCCTTCAGTCCTTCGGCCCACTTGCGAGCGCAGCCGGGGGAGCAGACCCTGCCCTCGCCTCGGACCACGGCCGTTTGGCGCATGGTGCGGCCGCAGACCATGCAGGAGTCCGTCTCGGCGCCGCGCTGCACCGGGACCATGGACTTGGCTCGTTCGGTGACCTTCTGGGTCACCTTCTCCTTGCTCTCGTTGACCTTGGTACGCAACCAACTGCGATGCACGCCCGAACCTCCTGCTTTCCATGCCGTGCGCCCGCCGGCGACCCGGCGGCCAACAGCAGCGTGAGGGTTACCACCTGTAGTTGTGCAGTTTCAGAACGTGATAGCACCTCATTGCGCGGCCAAGAACCCCCATACAGGCGAACGAGCGGGCGGGCGGTTGCAATGCGTGCACCTAGCAGGGCTGCATTCGGGTGGGATCTGTGATCGTCGAGGCCCCGCGCGCCGAAAAACCGGTAATCCCGGTCTGGAACCAATGGCGGAATGGTTCGTCCACTCGGACCAGTCAAGTGCAACCACTGTGGACAGAAGCGCCGACCACTGTGGACAGCTCCCTCGGGACGTGGCACCGTTGGTGCCGTGAGCGAGCTGAATGCGACATCCGCTGCCCTGTTGGGACTACTGCACGAAGGGCCGAAGACCGGTGGCCAGC
Source organism: Saccharopolyspora karakumensis (assembly GCF_004349225.1). Taxonomy (NCBI): domain Bacteria; kingdom Bacillati; phylum Actinomycetota; class Actinomycetes; order Pseudonocardiales; family Pseudonocardiaceae; genus Saccharopolyspora; species Saccharopolyspora karakumensis. The sequence continues at coordinate 166,222 of NZ_SMLA01000006.1, read as the reverse complement.
TGGTCGCCGCGGCCACCGAGCGCTTCGCCGGGTTCTTCAGCGTCACCCGCAGCCAGGTGTACCGCGAGCTGCCCGCGCTGACCGAGGACGGTCTGCTGCGCCTCGGCAAGCAGGGTCCGCGCTCCAGTCAGCAGTACGCGATCACGGCCGCCGGGAAGAAGGCCTTCAAGGCGTGGCTGAACACCGCGCCCGGGCCTGACAACGTCCGCAGCCCGCTGATCCTCAAGCTGGTCTACTCCGGCACCCTCACCCCGCGCCAGCGCGCCGCGCTCGTCGAGTCCGCCCGCGCGCAGACCGCCGTGAAGATGGACGAGGCCCGCAACGCCGCCAAGACGGCGGGCGACCCCTACGAGAAGGCCGCCGCCGACTTCACCGTCGCTTACAACCGCGCGATCAACAAGCTCCTGGATTCGATTCCCGACTGACGCCCGGGACCGCTCGCGAACAACGGCTGCGCCGCTCGATCGGCGCAGCCGTTGTTCGCGTTCGCCCGCAGGAGAAAGCCGATCAGTGCCGTCCTCGTGGGCGGCCGCTCATCGGTGAAGTACCCTGAGCTCTGTGAATCCCGACGTCGCGGCCTCCCTCAAGGAACTGTCCAACACGCTCGAAGGCATCGAGAGCGTGATGGATCTCGACGCACTCCGCGCGGAGATCTCCGAGCTGGAGCAGGAGGCGGCCAAGCCCGATCTCTGGGACGACGTCGAGAACGCGCAGCGCGTCAGCAGCCGGCTGGTGCACCGGCAGGCCGACCTGCGCCGCATCTCCGAGCTCCGCCAGCGCGTCGAGGACCTCGAAGTCCTCTACGAGCTCAGCGAGGACGAGGGCGACAGCTCCGGTCTGGCCGAGGCCGACGAGGAGCGCGACCACCTCGCCAAGGACCTCGAAACCCTGGAGGTCCGGACCCTGCTCTCCGGCGAGTACGACCAGCGCGAAGCGATGGTCACCATCCGCGCCGAGGCCGGTGGCGTCGACGCCGCGGACTTCGCCGAGATGCTGATGCGCATGTACCTGCGCTGGGCCGAGCGGCACTCCTACCCGGCCGAGGTCTACGACACCTCCTACGCCGAAGAGGCCGGCCTGAAGTCCGCGACGTTCCGGGTCAACGCGCCCTACGCCTACGGCACCCTGTCGATCGAGCAGGGCACGCACCGCCTGGTGCGGATCTCGCCGTTCGACAACCAGGGCCGCCGTCAGACCTCCTTCGCCGGTGTCGAGGTGCTGCCGGTCGTCGAGGAGACCGACCACGTCGAGATCCCGGAGAAGGACATCCGCGTCGACGTCTTCCGCTCCTCCGGCCCCGGCGGGCAGAGCGTGAACACCACCGACTCGGCCGTGCGCATCACGCACATCCCGACCGGCGTGGTGGTGTCCTGCCAGAACGAGAAGTCGCAGCTGCAGAACAAGGCCGCCGCGATGCGCGTGCTCCAGTCCAAGCTGCTGGCCCGCAAGAAGGAGGAGGAGCGCGCCGAGCTCGACGCCCTCAAGGACGGCGGCTCCAGCTGGGGCAACCAGATGCGCTCCTACGTGCTGCACCCGTACCAGATGGTCAAGGACCTGCGGACCGAGCACGAAGTGGGCAATCCCGACGCGGTTCTCGACGGCGACATCGACGGTTTCCTGGAAGCCGGGATCCGCTGGCGCCGCCAGCAGCAGAGCGTGGCCTGATCGACGCCCAGCGCGTCCGTTAAAATCCCAGGTCACAAGAGGTGCGACCACCTCTGTGGGTGAGTGCGGGTCGCCCTATCGGGCGGGGGTAAACTCCCGGCCGTGATCCGCCTTGAGCACGTGTCCAAGACGTACAAGACGTCGACCCGGCCCGCTCTCGACGATGTCTCTGTGGGCATCGACAAGGGCGAGTTCGTGTTCCTCATCGGGCCATCGGGCTCCGGGAAGTCGACGTTCATGCGCCTCCTGCTGCGCGAGGATGTGCCCAGCCGTGGCCGGGTCTTCGTCGCGGACTGGAACGTCGCGAAGCTGCCCCGCCGCCGGGTGCCCCGGCTGCGTCAGCGCATCGGCTGCGTCTTCCAGGACTTCCGGCTGCTGAACAACAAGACCGTGGCCGAGAACGTCGCGTTCGCGCTGGAGGTCATCGGCAAGCCGCGCGCCGACATCCAGCGCGTGGTGCCGCAGGTGCTGCAGCTGGTGGGCCTCGACGGCAAGGCCGACCGGATGCCCAACGAGCTCTCCGGTGGTGAGCAGCAGCGCGTCGCCATCGCGCGCGCCTTCGTCAACCGGCCGCTGGTGCTGCTGTGCGATGAGCCGACGGGAAACCTGGACCCCGACACGAGCCAGGACATCATGCTGCTGCTGGAGCGGATCAACCGCACCGGCACCACCGTCGTGATGGCCACGCACGACCACGGCATCGTCGACTCGATGCGCCGTCGCGTCGTGGAGCTCAGCCTCGGCCGGGTCATCCGCGACGACGCCCGTGGCGTGTACGGCGTCGGCCGCTGATCCGGCGCGACCCGATCGCCCGGCCCGTGCACCCGAGGACACACACCCCCGAACGGCAGGAAAGCTGACCCAAGATGCGTGCGAGCTTCGTATTCAGCGAGGTCGTCAACGGCCTTCGGCGCAACGTGACGATGACCATCGCGATGATCCTGACGACCGCCATCTCGGTGGGTCTGCTCGGTGGCGGTCTGCTGGTGGTCCGGCTCATCGACAAGATGCAGGACACCTACCAGGACCGCGTCGAGGTCGTGGTGTTCATGACCGACGACGTCAGCGCCAATGACACCGACTGCAGCCAGCAGCCCTGCGCCTCGGTCATGTCGTCGCTCAAGAAGGCCGAGGGCGTCGAGTCGGTCAAGTACGAGAACCGGGAGCAGGCGTTCGCCAGCTTCAACAAGGTCTTCGAATCCCAGCCGGAGCTCAAGGACGTGGCCCGCGCCGAGGCGATGCCGGCCTCGTTGCGCGTGAAGCTCACCGACCAGGAGCGCTTCCCGCAGATCCAGGCCGAGTTCGCCAGCAAGCCGGGCGTGGACAGCGTCGTCGACCAGGCCGAGTACCTGGACCGGCTGTTCGACATCCTCAACGGCGTCCGCAACGCGACGTTCTCGATCGCGCTGGTGCAGGCGTTGGCCGCGTTGCTGCTGATCTCCAACACCATTCAGCTCTCGGCGTTCACCCGACGCACGGAGACCGGCATCATGCGCCTGGTGGGCGCGACCCGCTGGTACACGCAGCTGCCGTTCCTCCTGGAAGCGATGGTGTCGGGTCTGATCGGTGCGGTGCTGGCGATCGCCGGTCTGCTGATCGCGAAGGCGGCGTTCATCGACAGGGTCATGGGGCCGGTGCTGGGCACCGGCATCATCCCGGCCGTCGAATGGGGCGACATCGCGCTGATCTCGCCGATCCTCCTGCTGGTCGCGGGGGCGATCTCCGCGGTCACCGGTTACGTCACGCTCCGCCTGTACGTGCGGCTGTAGCCTGGTGCTCGGCGGCCCCTGCGGAAGGGGCCGCCGAGTTCGGCTTAACCGGGTGACACGAGGACTAGAGTTGTTCGCATGGTGAAGGAACGCGGCCGCAAGGTCATCTCGCAGAACCGCAAGGCGCGGCATGACTGGTCGGTGCTCGACGTCTACGAGGCCGGCATCGCGCTGACCGGGACCGAGGTCAAGAGCCTGCGCCAGGGCAAGGCGCAGCTCGTCGACGGCTTCGCCACTGTGGACGACGGCGAGGTCTGGCTGCGCAACGTCCACATCCCCGAGTACACCGAGGGGACCTGGACCAATCACGAACCGCGGCGCTCCCGCAAGCTCCTGCTGCACCGGCACGAGATCGAGCGGCTGGTCGGCAAGATCAAGGAGAGCGGGCTGAGCCTGGTGCCGATGTCGCTGTACTTCAGCGACGGCAAGGCCAAGGTCGAGCTCGCGCTGGCGCGAGGCAAGAAGGCGCACGACAAGCGTCAGGACATCGCCAAGCGCGATATGGAACGCGAGATCCAGCGCGCCATCGGGCGCGCGCGAAAGGGCCGGCGCTGACTTGACGGCACCGCACGACGACAACCGAATTCCCGCTTGGCTGGACGAACTCGGCTTGCCGGGTCTGGTCGACATCCACACCCACTTCCTGCCGCCGAACGTGCTGGACAAGGTGTGGGCGTACTTCGACAACGCCTCCGAGCACTACGGGATGCGGTGGGACATCTTCTACCGGCACGACGAGTCCACCCGGGTGCGGCTGCTGCGCGAGTTCGGGCTGCGGGCGTTCGCCCCGCTGGTCTACGCGCACAAGCCCGCGATGGCCGCGTGGCTCAACGACTGGGTTCGCGATTTCGCCCAGCGCACGCCGGACGCGGTCCCCACCGCCACCATCTACCCCGAGCGCGGCGTGGGCGACTACCTCGCTCGCGCGCTGGACGCGGGGGCCCGCTGCGTGAAGATGCACGTCCAGGTGGGCTCGTTCGACCCGCGCGACCCGCTGCTGGACCAGGCCTGGGGCCTGCTCGGCGAGACCGGCGTGCCGGTCGTCGTGCACTGCGGGCACGGTCCGATCGGCGGCGCCTACACCGGGCTGGACGTGTTCGAGGGCGTGCTGCGCAGGCATCCGAGGCTCACCGCGGTGCTGGCGCACGCCGGAATGCCCGACTACCTCGCGGCGTTGAACCTGGTGGAGCGCTATCCGCGGGTACACCTGGACACGACCATGGTCGGTGTGGAGTTCAGCGAGAAGTTCGCGCCGCTGCCCAAGGACTGGGCCGCCCGGATCGCCGCGCACCCCGACCGGATCGTGCTGGGCACCGACTACCCGAACATCCCGTACCAGTACGCCGACCAGCTCGCGGCCATCGCCGATTGGGCGGGCGGCGACCCCCGGCTCGGCAAGCCGTTCCTGCGCGCGGTGCTGCACGACACACCGGCGAAGCTGCTGGGTTTGAAGGTATGAGGGGTACGGGAATGATCGCCGGGGCCCGAGGCGTTATCCTGATGGACACCGGTTCGACAACCGGTGGCAAGTGGAGCATGGACATGGGGGTGAACGGTTTCGACTCCGTACGTTGATCCTTGGGAAGCGTGCCGGTGCAGGCGGGAGACCACCGTGAGCGTCGCCGCAAACAAATAAGCGCCGACAAGAGTCAGCGCGAGTTCGCCCTCGCCGCCTGAGCGAGGAGCGACTCTGTCGGACCGGGAACGCCTCCGTCCCGGAATCCGGCATCAGCTAGGAGGCTCTTACCGCTGGGTTCGGTCGCGGGACCCAGCGGGACATCAAACAGCGACTGGGCTCGTCACACCGGCTAGTTCGCGTGACCGGTGGAGCCGAGTAGAGGCATAGCGGACTGCGCACGGAGAAGCCTTGGTGAAGCGACGGAGGACCCGGGTTCGATTCCCGGCACCTCCACGGACCTCGGGGCGAGGTGTGTTCGCGGAATGCGCGGACCACCTCGCCCCGTCGTGTTAGTAGCGGGGGCCGAGCCCCCGCAGGCCCCCACGGTGCGGTGGCCGGGTTCGGCTTCGTCCCTCGTGGTGTTCCCGGCCTGGTCTCCGCAGGCAAACGCGGCTCTCCTGGTGCTCCTCGTCTTCTTCCCGGTGTTTCATGGGGTGACGATGGTGAAGTTCGGGTTCGGGTTGGCCAGGTAGCTGAAGAGTTCGGTGATTCTTCCCGGGTTCCCCGTTGTTCGTGCGCGGCCTTCGGCTACCAGGTCGTCGGTGGTCGTGGCGCCCAGGAGGACTTCTCGGAGGCTTTGCTCTTCGAGGGTGACCTCGGCGTCGGGTTCGCCGGCCGCCGGTCCTGTTCCTCTGATGTGGACCATGACCCCGTTGCGGAGGCGCTGGGTGTGCTGCCGGCCGCCGTCGACGTTCCAGCGGATCGTGATGTCCGCGTCCCAGCACTTCGGACCGTCCACCCTGATGGCCAGCGCCGCGAAGAGCTGATCCAGGTCCAGCGCGCGGAGCACGTCCGGTGACGAGGTCACCGTGGGCGTGCCGACCGGTCCGTGGCGCAGTTCGTGGGCTCCCATGAGGTAGAAGTTGCGCCAGGGACCGTTCTCGCAGCCGTAGCCGAGCTGCTCCAGGGCGTCCGCCTGCAGCGCCCGGGCCTCCTCGTGGTCTGGCCGGGCGAACACCACGTGGTTGACGACCTGCGCGACCCAGCGGAAGTCACCCTCCTCGAAGGACTCGCGGGCGCGCCGGACCACCTCGTCGGCGCCGCCCATGAACTCCACGTACCGCTCGGCGGCCTCGGCGGGAGGGTGTTCCCACAGGTGGGCCGGGTTCCCGTCGAACCAGCCCAGGTACTTCTGGTAGACCGCCTTGGTGTTGTGGCTGACCGAGCCGTAGTACCCGTGGGTGTGCCAGGCGCGCTCCAGCCCGGGAGGCATCTCCATCCGCTCGGCGATCTCCAGCGGCGTCAAGCCCTCGTTGATCATCCGCAGCGTCTGGTCGTGCAGGTAGGCGTAGAGGTCGCGCTGCTCGGACAGGAATTCGACGACGCGGTCGCGGCCGACCACGGGCCAGTGGTGGGAGGCGAAGGCGATGTCGGAACCCTCGGCGAACAGGTCGATGGCCTCGGTGAGGTAGTCCGCCCAGGCGTGCGGGTCGCGCACCTCCGCTCCGCGCAGGGTCAGCAGGTTGTGCAGGTTGTGGGTGGCGTTCTCGGCCATGCACAGCGCCGCGTGGTCCGGGAAGTGGATGTTGAGCTCCGCCGGGGCCTCGGTGCCCGGCGTGAGCTGGAAGACCATCCGGATCCCGTCGACGATCTCCGACTGGCCGGTCTCGGTGATGTCGTGGGTCGGCGGCACCATGCCGAGAGCACCGGTCGAGGTGGTCGGGCCCAACCCCGCGCCGATCTGTCCCCGTGGCCCCTTGGCCAGCGCGGCTCCGTACATGTAGGCCGCGCGGCGGGCCATGGCGGTGCCGGCGTAGACGTTCTCGCTGACCGCGTGCGCCACGAATCCTCGCGGCGCGAGCACCGGAATGCCGGCCTCGAGCTCCGCCTCGGTGACGACGCCGCGAACTCCGCCGAAGTGGTCGGCGTGGCTGTGGGTGTAGAGCACGCCGGTCACCGGGCGGTCGCCGCGGTGACTGCGGTAGAGCGTGAGCGCCGCAGCAGCGGTCTCCGCGGACAGCAGCGGATCGATGACCAGCACTCCGCGGGAACCTTCCACGACCGTCATGTTGGACAGGTCGAAACCGCGGACCTGGTAGATGCCCTCCACGACCTCGAAGAGACCGTGCTCGACGCACAACCGGCTCTGCCGCCACAGACTGGGGTTGGCCGTGTCGGGGCAGTCCTGGGCGAGGAAGCCGTAGGCGTCCAGGTCCCACACGACCGCTCCCGACGAGTCGCGGATGAGCGGATCCTCGGCCGTCCCGAGGAAGCCGCGGCGGGCGTCGTCGAGGTCGCGGGTGTCGTCGAACGGGAACGTCTCGCGCACCGCCGCGTTGCCCGCCGCGATCGCCGGCCGAGCGGGCTGAGGACTGGTTTCCAGGGACATCACGACCTCCCGTTCGGCGGGTTGGCGACACCGCCTTCGCGACCTCCGGCAATCGTCACCGGAGACGTCCGCCTGCGCCAACCGGGCGCGGGACACCGCGTGCCGACCCGTCCGGGTGACACGAGCAGGCCCGGGCGGCGGGCGCGGGATCGCGTTCGGAATGCGCCGGGAGCTCGGGAACCTACGCTCGGTTCGGGCGTTCGGGAGGGCGGTGCGGATGTCGGCGAACACGTCGGGCGAACGGCGGGGCGGACCGGATCCGCTCCTGCGCCACGCGCAGATCGCCTGCGTGTACCTGGCCGTGGGCGTGCTCGCGGTCCTCGCCTACGCGGTTCGCGGCATGCTCGTGCTGGTGTTCCTGGGCTTCTTCCTCGCCCTCGGAGTGGAACCGGTGGTCGGCTGGTTGCAGCGGCATCGCTGGCGACGCGGCCCGGCGGTCGGCGCGGTCGTGCTGGGGCTGCTGCTCCTCCTCGGAGTGGCGATCCTGCTGGTGCTCGTCCCCGCCATCAGCCAGGTCGGGCACTTCGTCGAGCGCATCCCGAGCCTGGTGTCCGGAGTCGGTGCGAACCTCGGATCCGGTGAGCTGCGCGCCCATCTGCGCGATCCGGCGCTGCACGAGCAGGTCAAGGCCGCGGCGAGCAGCGCGGCGAGCGTCGTCCTGCAGGCGCTCACCGCTGGGTTCACCGCGCTGGGAGTGGTTTTCGGCGGTGTCTTCGCCGCCGTCACCGTCGGCGCGCTGATGGTCTACTTCTCGCTCGCCATGCCGCGACTCCACAGCGCGGTGGCGCGCTCCGGCGAAGGGCATCCGGGCCGGGCGGACGCCCTGCACGCCGCGATGGGCCGGGTGAGCGGCTACGTCACCGGTCAGGTCGTCGTATCGTTGTGCGCCGGTGCCGCGTCGTACGTGTTCTTCCTGGTCGTGGGCGTGCCCTACCCCGCGTTGCTCGCCGTGGTGGTCGCGCTGCTGGACACGATCCCGCAGCTCGGCGCGACGCTCGCCTCGCTGGCCGCGACGCTGGTGGCGTTGAGCCAGGGGCTCTCGCTGGCCGTCGTCACGCTGCTGTTCTTCGTCGTCTACCAGGCGGTCGAGAACTATCTGATCGCTCCGCGGGTGTTCGCCCGGACCGTCGAGTTGAGCCCCCTGGAGGCGTTCGTCGCGATCCTCGTCGGAGGTGCGTTGGCCGGTGTGCTCGGCGCGATGCTGGCGCTCCCCGTGGCCGCCGCGTTGAAGATCCTCGTCCGCCACGCGCAGGTGGAGATTCGGGGGAGCGCGACGTGATCCCCGGCTCCGCGAACGGTCCCGATGATGTCGTGCACCGGGTCGAAAGTCCTGGTCAGGCTGCGGATTCGGGGAAACGGAGTGATGCTGGCCCCACAACACCTCGGCGAGGAGGAGGCGTTCGACATGTCCAGTCCGAACACGGGACAACAGGCCGGCGGCGAACGGCCGACCGAGCGGCAGGTATCCGAGCAGCGCCAGGCGCCTGAGCAGCGGCAAGCGTCTGAGCCGCGGCACGCGGCCGAGCCGCAGCAGGCGGATGAACAGCGGCAGGCAGCCGGGCAGCGGCAGGAATGGGCGATGTCCAGGGCCCGGTCGGATGCCGGTGGAGCGGGGTGGCTGGCCTTCGGCGGCTGGGTGCTGGCGCTGGCCGGTGCCTTCAACATCATCGCCGGGCTGACCTCGCTGTTCCGCCCCGACTACTTCGTGGTCGGCGGTGGCGAGCTGCTGGTGTTCAACTTCGACGCGTGGGGATACATCTGGCTGGCCTTCGGACTCCTTCAGCTGCTGGCCGGTGCGGGGTGCCTCGCCGGGCAGCGGTGGGCTCGGATGACCGGGATCGGCCTGGCCGGGTTGTCGGCGATCGGGCACCTGACCTTCCTGGCGGCCTTCCCGGTCTGGGAGCTCGCCTCGATCGCGCTCGCGGTGCTGGTCATGTACGCCCTGGTGGTGCCGGACAAGAACGCCGTCGCCTGAGCTCGGCGGGGCGCAGCGGCGGTTCCGGTCCGAACCGCCCATGATCGGACTCCCCTTCGTCCGGTGAGTTCGGACCAGAACCGCCCGCGGCTTGCGCCCCTCACCAAGCGGACCGGGTCGCTCGCGCCCGGTCCGCTTGGTGGCGAGTGGGGCGGATGAGCTCGATTTGGAACGAACGATTTTCAGATTCTCCCGAGGATGTGAGTCCAGACGCAGCGATCTGCGTGACATCTGGCCTGGGTTTACCCCCATTCGGAACAGCGCTCATCACGCTACGACCTCTCCGGGCCGATGTGGGTGAGGCAACGGGTGGCCGGACCAGCCTTGCCTGACTCTCAAGGCCGGGGTGCCCATCCGGACGGTGTTGGTCCGAATCGCCCGTGGTCGAGGTTCGATGGGCCTGGTCGCGGCTGCCGCTGGGTGGGGGAGGCAGCGGGCCGCGCCCTGGCGGAATGGGCGCTCGACGACACCGGGCTGACCAGGCTGGAGCGGATCGCGGACGCCGCCAACGGGGCCTCGGCGGCTGGCCGAGCGCATCGGCTTCACGCCCGCCCGGACGTTGCTCGACCACGTGGAGAACCGCAACGGCACCTCCTCGGACGCCGTGCTCGTCGTGATGCGCGAGGCACGCTGAAGTTCGACCCGACCGCGTCCTCGCGGGTTCCGGCGCCGCTCCACCGATTTCGGCCCCACCGGCCGGAATCGGCGGGCGCTGGTGTCGCGGCACGACCCGAGCGCCCGGTTCACCCACGCGCGGTCCGCGCCCAGTCCGGCCCGCCCGCCGACGTCGGGTTCGCCACCCCGGAGGAGGCCGCCCGGCTGGTCCTCGACACCCTGGGGCGATGATGACGGTGAGCAGGCGCTGAAACCGAGCGTGGCAGAATGCGCGTGTTCGAAAAACCCAGAGTATCCACATGACCACGGGCGATGAAGGGTTCGGAACCGGTGACCGAGAGCAGCACACCGACGATGCAGGACGCGCTGCTGGCGCTGCAACGCTACTGGACCGAACGAGGTTGCATGATCATGCAGCCGTTCAACACCGAGGTCGGAGCCGGCACCGCCAACCCCGCCACGATGCTGCGGGTGCTCGGTCCGGAGCCCTGGCACGTCGGATACGTCGAGCCCAGCGTCCGCCCTGACGACGCCCGCTACGGCGAGAACCCGAACCGGCTGCAGACGCACACCCAGTTCCAGGTGATCCTCAAGCCCGACCCGGGCAACCCGCAGGAGCTCTACCTGGGCAGCCTCGAAGCGCTCGGCGTGGACACCAAGGCGCACGACATCCGCTTCGTGGAGGACAACTGGGCGTCCCCGGCGCTGGGCGCCTGGGGCCTGGGCTGGGAGGTCTGGCTCGACGGGCTGGAGATCTCGCAGTTCACCTACTTCCAGCAGGCCGGTGGCCTGGTGCTCGACCCGGTGTCGGTGGAGATCACCTACGGCATCGAGCGCATCATCATGGCGCTGCAGGGCGTCGACCACTTCAAGGACATCCGCTACTCCGACGGCGTCTCCTACGGCGAGATCTTCGGCCAGTCCGAGTACGAGATGAGCCGCTACTACCTCGACGACGCCGACATCGAGGCCACCCACCGCATGTTCGACACCAGCGCCGCCGAAGCGGACCGGCTGCTGGACCTGCGGTTGCCCTCGCCGGCGTACGTGCACGTGCTCAAGTGCAGCCACATGTTCAACGTTCTCGACGCGCGCGGCGCCATCAGCACCACCGAGCGCGCCAAGGCGTTCGGGCAGATGCGCAGTCTCACCCGCCGCGTCGCCCAGCTGTGGGCGGAGCGCCGCGACGAGCTCGGCCACCCGCTCGGCGTGGTCGAGGCGGTGCCCGCCGCGACGGCCGGTGAGCTGCCGACGGTGAGCGAACCTGCGACGCTGCTGTTCGAGATCGGTCTGGAAGAGCTCCCGCACGCGGACGTGTCCACGATGGCCGGTTCGGTGCGCGACTCGCTGGAGTCCAAGCTCGCCTCGACCCGCCTGGCGCACGGCGAGATCAGCGCCTTCGCGACGCCGCGGCGCATCATCGTGCAGGTCGCGGACGTCGCTCCGGCCGAGCCGGACGCCGAGCGCACCGTGCGCGGCCCGAAGACCTCCGCCGCCTTCGGCGAGGACGGCACGCCCACCAAGGCCGCGCAGGGCTTCGCGGGCAAGCACGGCGTCTCCCCCGAGGAGCTCAGCCGCGTCGAGGCCGACGGCGTCGAGCACGTCGCCGTGGTGCGCACCGAGCAGGGCCGCACCGCCCCGGTCGTGCTGGCCGACCTGCTCGCCCAGCTGGTGGGCGAGCTGCGCGCCGACAAGAACATGCGCTGGCGCGACCCGAAGCTGTCCTTCAGCCGCCCGGTCCGCTGGCTGCTCGCGCTGCTCGGCGACACCCCGCTGCCGGTGGCGGTGTCCTCGCTGGTCAGCGGCACCACGACCCGGGTGCACCGCACCGCCGCCGAGCCCGAGGTGCCGGTGGCCTCCGCCGACGGCTACCTGGAGTTCCTGGCCGGGCACGGCATCGTCGCCGATGCCGCCGAGCGTCGCCGAGCGATCGTCGGTGCCGCCACCGAGCTCGCGGCGAGCGTCGGCGGCACCGTCGACCTCGCCGGTGAGGCCGGGCTGGTCGACGAGGTCACCAACCTGGTCGAGCGGCCCAACCCGATCCTGGGCGGTTTCGCCGAGCGCTACCTGGAACTGCCCGAGCAGATCCTCACCACCGTGATGCGCAAGCACCAGCGCTACCTGCCGGTGCGCGGCGAGAACGGCCTGCTGCCCCACTTCGTGGCCGTCGCCAACGGCGACTGCGACGTCGACCTCGTCCGCGAGGGCAACGAGTCGGTGCTCCGCGCTCGCTACGAGGACGCCGCGTTCTTCTGGCGCGCCGACCTCAAGCGCAAGCCCGAGGAGCTGCGCGAGGGTCTGCACAAGCTGACCTTCGAGGAGCGGCTGGGCTCGATGGCCGACCGCGCCGACCGCATCACCCGGGTCGGTGTCGCCCTCGGCGCCACGACCGGGCTGTCCGGGGCGGATCAGGAGACCGTCGCGCGCGCCGGTGCGCTGGCGAAGTTCGACCTCGCCTCGCAGATGGTCGTCGAGCTCTCGGGCCTGGCGGGCACCATGGCCCGCGAGTACGCGCTGCGCGCGGGCGAAACCCCGGCCGTGGCAACGGCTCTGGCCGAGATGGAGCAGCCGCGCGGAGCCGGTGACAAGCTCCCGGAGAGCAACCCGGGCGCGGTGCTGGCGCTGGCCGACCGGTTCGACCTGCTCGCGAGCCTGTTCGCGATCGGTGCCAACCCGACCGGCAGCTCCGACCCGTTCGGCCTCCGCCGCGCCGCCGGTGGTGTGGTGACGATCCTGCGTGCCACCCCGGCGGCCAGCGCCATCACGCTGCGGGCGGGTCTGGAGGCCGCGAGCACCGAGGTCGCCTCGCAGGGCTCCACGCTCAGCGACGAGGCCCTGGCCGAGGCGCACGAGTTCATCGTCCGCCGCTACGAGCAGCAGCTGCTCGACGCCGACCACGAGCACCGGCTCGTGCAGGCGGTCCTCCCGCTCGCCGACGCCCCGGCGGTGGCCGACACGACGCTGGCCGAGCTGGAGAAGCGGATCAACGACGAGGACTTCGCCGCGCTGGTCGCAGTGATCCAGCGGGCCCGCCGCATCGTCCCGGAGGGCACCGAGCCCGCCTACGACGCGGACCGCCTCACCGATCAGGCCGAGCGCGACCTGCACACCGCGGTCGCCGAGGTCGCCGGCCGGTTGTCGGACACCACGACCCTCGCCGAGTTCACCACGATCGCCGGCCCGCTGGTGGCCCCGATCAACACGTTCTTCGACGAGGTCATGGTCATGGCCGAGGACGCCGAGCTCCGCAAGGCCCGCCTCGGCCTGCTGGCCACCATCACCGGCCTCGCCGACGCGGTCCTCGACTGGCGAGCTCTCTGACGCACACCACCAGGGGGGCCCGGATCCGTCGAGGATCCGGGCCCCTTGTGCCACGCCCGCGAAGTTCGCGATGAGCGAGTTCGACCGCGCCATCGGTCACCACCGCCGCTACCGCACCGCCGGTCTCGCGCGGGTGCTGGGCGACGCGGGCCTGGAGGTGCAGCGCTGCCACTACATCAACGGCCCCGGGCTGCTGGCCTGGTACGTCACCTGCCGATTTCTGGGCGGTCGGCCCAAGGAAGGCGCCCTGCTGACGGCCTACGACAAGCTGTACGTGCCGATCGAGCGGCGCATCGAGCCCAAGATCCGGATGCCGTTCGGGCAGTCGGTGTTCGCGGTCGCGCGGTGCCGCTGATTCAGCCCGCCAGGGTCAGGGTGGGGAGGTCGGTGCCGATGGTGCCGACGACGACCTGTCCGTGGAGGTAGGGGACGCGCAGGGCGCTGAGGCCGTCGGCGCTGATCCGGGTGCCCGAGGTCGTGGCTCCGGCGAAGGAGATCTCCACGGGCTCGGGGACGGCGGCCTGGGCGCGGTCCCAGCTCTCCCTGGGGCTGGTGCGCTTGAGCTCCTCGTACGAGGAGTGCCGGAAACGCAGGAAGGTGCTCAGCACCTCGGGCAGCAGGTGCTCCTCGACCTCCTCACCGGCCATCGGGATGCTGGTGATCACCACGACGTCCGAAGAACGGCCGGTGCCGTAGGCCAGCCGCACGTCCCGCAGCTGCAGGCCGAACCCGGAGGTGCCGACGACCACGGGCTCTCCGGGGCCGTCGGCGAGCACCGCGAGCGGGTGGCCGAGCGCGAACGCCGCCTCGGCGACGGTGGGCTTGGTCTTGCGAGAGATGTGGACCAGCCGCAGCGCGTCGTCGTAGCTGCGGCCGGTTTTGGCGGTGAGGTCGCGGGCCTTTTCCTCATCGGACTTTCGGGTCATCGAGCGGGTCTCCCCAGGGGTGTTGGAACGTTGATCGAACGCTAGCGGCGCCCCCGGCGAAACCCAACCCCGAGATTCGACCCTGACCCTTCTGACCTGCTACGACCTCACGAACTTCAGGGTGTCAGCAGGCGTCCATGCCCGCCACGTCCTCCAGGCCGAAGTCAGCGAGGTACCCGTCGTCCTTGAACGCGAAGATGTAGCGCACTCCCGGCCGTCCCGGAACGTCCGCGCCGTAGGTGAAGTCCATCGGCGGCACGTTGTACAGGTCCGGGTAGATCGCCCGGACCTGGTCGAGGGTCTGACCGAACCCGGCGCCCTCGGGCGTCCGCATCCTGTCGGTGCCCTGGATCTCCACCACGCCGCGGGTGGGGTGGACGAACACGCCGTTGCCCGGGTGACCCTGGCCCTCCTCGGGCCGGAAGTCGAGCACGTTGCAGCCCTGCGGCGGCTCGCCCGGGGTCTCGTCGACGACCAGTCCGGTGGCCAGCGCGTCCTGCTCGGACTGGCCCAGGCACAGCGTCTTGTAGCAGTCCGGCCCGATCGGGACGGGTTCCTCCGCGGCGCTCGCGAGCCCGGTGCCCCCGACGGTCAGCGCCGCGGCCAAAGCCCCCGCGATCCCCAGTGCACGTCGCATGTTCACTCCCCCAGTGAGTCGGTGCGTCCAACACCCAGCAGACGTCCCGGGCACTCCGGAGGTTGCCGCGGTGGGCTCCCGCGATTCAGTTCGAGGACCGATCGTTCTCGCTCGGCGGAGGCCGGGTTCCGCGTCAGTCGAGTTCGATGGGGACGGTGCCGAGAACGCCGTAGCTGACGGCCCAGTACACGACATAACCGGCGAGCAGCACGAAGCCGTGCCAGCGGCGCAGGCGCCCGGTGGACAGGAAGTACGCGGCCAGCGCCGTGAGCACCACCAGAGCGGGCAGGTGCCAGCTGAGCACGCTCGAATCCACCACGAGACCCCCTGCGAGCAGGATGATCCCGAGCTTGCCGGTCACCGAGAACACGACGCTGCCGATGACGTTGCCGACGCCGATCTCCGGAGCTCCGCGCCGGGTGGGTTCGACGGTGAGGAAGATGTCCTCGATGGTCAGCACGAGCGTGGCGATGGTCGCGCCGAACAGCGTGCCTTCGAGGCCGAACTCCTCCAGGATCCCCTCGGTGCCCATGCCGGTGGCCCACGCGCCCGCGATGAGCCCGGCCAGCGCGAGGACCGCGAGCGCGGCTCCGGCCCAGCCGGGCAACCTGCGCGCCTCGGCGAAGGGCATCCGGTCGGCGAAACCGGGCTCCTTCGGCACGTCCGGAGGCAGCTCGGCCACCGCGGTCCCGCCGCCCTCGCGGGTCGTCGCGAACGCCTCGTACAGCTCGGCGTCGCGGAACACCGGTCGCGCGCCCCGGGATTCGCGCACCACGACGTAGCCGAGGAACGCCACGAACAGCGCCAGCAGCACCAGCCCGACGAACACGTTCATCGGCGCGAACGCCACGAACCCGATCAGGACCAGGGGAGCGACGGCGAACAGCACCAGGTAGTCGCGCGGGACGTTCACCTTCGTCGGCGTGAGGATCGCGGCCAGGGCCAGCACGACCCCGGGCAGGGAGAGCGCCGTGCCGAACACGATTCCCAGCGCGACGCCGTCGAGCTCCTCCATGTTGAGCGCCACGCCGAGGAAGATGTCGTCGAATTCGATACCGGTGAAGATGATGGCCAGCAGGAACACCGAGATGCGGAGCCCGGCGGCCATTCCGACGAGATATCCGACGAGCTTCTCGGCGCTGTAGATCAGCAGTGCCGCGCCTGCGGCGAAGATCAGGATCGATTCCATTGGCGCCTCGAAACATCGTGCCGACGGTGCTCGCTGGTCAAAACACCATCGCGTCGCCGAGGGCGGGTGGCAACCCGTTGCTCGACGGGCGGGATCGCATTCGCAATGAACGGGTGGTCGAGCGCAACCGGCGGTGGGGTGTTGCGGCGATGCGGGAGACTGTGGGTGTGACGGCTGGGACGTGGTTGATGCTGGTGTACCGGGTTCCGGGGGAGCCCACGAGGCTGCGGGCGACGGTGTGGCGCCGGCTGAAGGCGGCCGGGGCGGTGTACCTGGCGAACTCGGTGGCCGTGCTGCCGGAGTCGGCCGAGGCCGAGCGGGCGCTGCGCAAGCTGCGGGTCGAGATCGAGGGCATGGGCGGCACCGGGCAGCTGCTGCGGGCCGAGGCCCTGGCGGGGCAGGACGAGGTGGTCGCCGCGTTCCACGGTGCCCGGGACGCCGAGTACGAGGAAGTCCTGTCGCGGTGCGAGGACTTCCAGGCCGAGATCGACAAGGAGACCGAGGCCGGCAAGTTCACCTACGCGGAGCTGGAGGAGAACGAGGAGGACCTCGCCAAGCTCCGCCGCTGGCTGGACAAGATCCGCGCCCGCGACACCCTCGGAGCCCCGCGCGCGGTGGAGACCGTCGCGGCCGTGGACGCCTGCGCTCGCTCCCTGGACGCCTTCGCCGAACGCGTGTACGCGGCTGAGGCGAGCACCTGACCGGATGGTGTCACTCACCAATCCCTACCTGCGAAGTCTAACCATCGTTACACTCGTGGCATGACACTGGTGACTGCCCTGCTGAGCCTCGCCGCGGGTCTGCTGCTGGCCTGGCTGGCGCTCGTGGTGGTCCTGCTGGTGATGTGCCCGCGCAAGGGCGTGCTGTCCGAGGCGCTGCAGCTGCTGCCGGACACCCTGCGCCTGCTGCGCAGGCTGGCGGTCGACCCGGAGATGCCGCGCGGTGTGCGGGTGCGCCTCGGCGCCCTGCTGGCCTACCTCGCGCTGCCGTTCGACCTGGTGCCCGACTTCGTCCCGGTGCTGGGCTACGCCGACGACGCGATCGTCGTGGTTGCGGTGCTGCGGTCCGTGGTGCGCCGGGCCGGTCCCGACGCCGTGCACCGGCATTGGCCGGGCTCGGACGAGGGGTTCGCGGCGTTGTCGCGGCTGGCGGGTCTGCCGCAGCGCTCCCTCGACTAGCGTGAATTTCACGCTTTTGGAATAATCAAGCGCGATTATCGGGTCGATTCTGCTGAAATGCCGCCCGAATTTCTTGCGCGGAAACCCCGGACCCGAGGAAACTCGGTCTCACCATTCGACCTTGTTCTTCGGGGGTGAAATCCGGTGCGGTTCGACGTGCTGGGGCCGGTTCGAGTGCGGCACGGCACCGCGGAGGTACCGGTTCCAGGGCTGCTGCGGCAAAGGCTGCTCGCCCTCCTCCTCGCCCACGCCAACACGCCCGTTTCGGCTGAATGGCTCTCGGCCGCGCTCTGGGGCGGCGAGCCGGAGCGGCGCGGCGGCAGCAAGCTGCACCTGCTGGTCCACCGGCTGCGCAAGACCCTCGGCGAACCTGAACGCCTGGTCTCCGACGCGGGCGGCTACTGGATGCACGTCGAACCCGACGAGCTCGACGTGGAGCGCTTCGAAACGCTGCTGGACCTCGCCGAGCGCAACTTCGACCCGCAGCGCCGGGCCGACATGCTGCGCCAAGCCCTGCGCCTGTGGCGCGGAAGCCCGTACCAGGACCTCGACCTGACCGAGCTGGCCGGCGAGGCGCAGCGCATCGACGAACGCCGCCTGGTCGCGCTGGAACAGCTGCACGCGGCCGAACTCGACTGCGGCAGGCACGCTTTCATCATCGCCGAGCTCACCGAGCTAGTGCGCGAGAACCCGCTGCGGGAACGCCTGCACGCGCTGCTGATGACAGCGCTGTACCGCTCGGGCAGGCAGGCCGACGCGCTCGCGGTCTACCGCCGCGCGCGCCGGACCGTCGTCGACGAGCTGGGGCTGGAACCGGGCCACGCGCTGCGGGAGCTCGAACAGCGCATCCTCGCCGGCGAGCACATCGAGTTCGAGCCGCCCACCGCGCGCCCGGTGACGCGCCCGGCGCAACTTCCGCACGACGTACCGGGTTTCGTCGGTCGCGACGCCGCGCTGGCCGAACTCGACCGGCTCAGCGAGAAGCCCGAGGTGCCCATCGCCGTGGTCGCCGGTACCGCAGGGGTCGGCAAGTCCGCGCTGGTGACGCACTGGGCGCACGCCGCGCGGGACCGCTTCCCGGACGGGCAGCTCTACGTCGACCTGCGCGGCTACGGCCCGGACCAGCCGCTGACGACCACCGAGGTGCTGGCCGGATTCCTGCGCGCCCTGGGCATTCCCGGCGATGCGATCCCCGCCGACGCCACCGAGCGCGCCGCCCGCTTCCGCACCGTGGTCGACCAGCGGCGGATGCTCATCGTGCTGGACAACGCCGCCGCACCGGGCCAGATCCGCCCGCTGCTGCCCGGAACGCCCACGAGCTTCGTGGTCGTCACCAGCCGCGATTCGCTGTCCGGGCTCAGCGCCCGCGACGGCGCGTACCGGCTGGTCCTGGACCGCATGGAGGCCGACGAGGCGCACGCGCTGCTCACCGACCGGCTCGGCGAGCAGGTGATGAGCGCCGAAACCGCCCAGCCGCTGATCGAGCGGTGCGCCCGGCTGCCGCTGGCGCTGCGGGTCGCCGCCGAGCGCATCCACCAGAGCACCAGCCGCGACGTGGGCGAGCTCCTGGAGGACCTCACCGACGAGCAGCGCGGTCTGGACGCGCTGGACACCGGCGACGAGCACACCTCGGTGCGCGCGGTGTTCTCCTGGTCCTACCGGAACCTGCCCGAGGACGCGGCCCGCCTGTTCCGGCTCTACGGCTTCACCTGCAGGCACGCCGGTCACCGCATCGGCGTCTTCGCGCTCACCGCCCTGCTGGGCGCCGACGACGTGCAGACCACGCGGCGGCTGCTGGACGTGCTGGTCCGCGCGCACCTGCTCACCGAGGTCAGCTACGGCCGCTACGAGATGCACGCGCTGCTCGGCGACTACGCGGCCGAACTCGCCGAGCTGGAGCAGGATCGACCGGCGATCGTGGCCCGGTTGTTCGGTTTCTACCTGCACACCGCCGATCAGGCGCTGCGCATCCTGCAGCCGACCCGGGACCCCGACGCGGGCGGCCTGCCGCGACCGGTGGCGATGCCGACCCTGTCGAACCAGGAGTCGGCGGTGAACTGGCTGGACACCGAACGCCCCAACCTCATGTGCGCGGCGGAGAGCGCGGCCAAGGCGGGCATGAACGACCTGGTCGATCTCCTGTTCCGGATGCTCCACGGCTACCTGTCGGGCGAAGCCCGCTACTTCGACGACGCAGAACGCCTCCGAGTCCTGGCGGCAGGAGCCCCCGCCGAAGACTGCTGAACGGGTGGTGAACAGCGCGGGAATTGGTGGCTGAACTCGGTCGATCGAGGACTGGGGGTTAATACCGTTACGACCCAATTCGTTTCGCGGAGGCGGTCGTGACTGGGTTCCCGTGGCAGGAGATCCTCGCAGCTCTCGGTGTGCTGATCCCGGTGATCGCGTTCGTGTGGGAGTTCGCGATCGTCGGGCGCAAGCGGCTCGGCTACCGGATACAGATGGACACCACGCCCTCCGGGCTCAACACGGAGCACGCGCGGGCTTGGCAGCGCTTGGAGCGCAAGTCCGGTGAGCGGCTGAAGCACCCGTCGTTCGTGCTGATCCGCATCGAGAACATCGGCAGCGCGCCCATCAACACCGGCGACTACGCCACGCCCGACACCGACAACCTCGGCCTGTCCGTGAGGTTCCCGGGACGCACCGTCGCCGGAGTGCTGGTCACCGAGCTCAGCGACGACAACCTGGAGAGCTTCTTCCACAAGGACAAGTGGCCGGACGCCAGCGACGAAGAGGAGGAGGACGGCCACAAGGTCGGCATCGTCAAGCTCCCGAAGGTCAAGCTCAACCCCGACGACCACTACAAGGTCCTCGTGGTGCTGGAACGAGCGGGCAAGCAGGAGGGCACGCTGCCCGAGCCCGAGGTGGTCGGCACCATCACCAAGGCCGGGGACGGCCGGATCTCCAAAACCCGCGGCCAGACCGGAACTCCGCGCTGGGTCGTCGCGCTGATCTGCTTCCTGCTCATGGTCGGCCTCACCGAGCCGTTCATCTTCGGCCAGACGATGGGAACGGGCGCCCCGCTGGAATGCGCCAGGGGAACCCTGGAGGTCACCGGCTCCACCGCCTTCAAACCCGTGGTGGACCAGGCGGCCAAGAGCTACGAGGACTACTGCTCCGACGCGGACATCGACACCAGCGGGATGCGCGGCAGCGTCGACGGCCTGCAACGGCTCGAAGGCGAGAGAGACCCGAAGCTCCGAGCGAACACGGTGGTCTTCTCCGATGGCGGCGCGGCCGCCGATTCCCCGGCCCTGGTGCCCCGGCCGAAGGCGTTCATGCTGTTCAGCATCATCGCCAACCCCGGAACCGAGGTCCACAACCTGACGCAGGAGGAGCTCCGCCGCGTGCTGCGCGGCGAGGTGCGCAACTGGGCGGAGCTCGGCGGCAAGAACCTGCCGGTGGTCGTGGTAGACCGCGAATCCGAGTCGGGAACCCGGATGACGTTGGAGGAGCGGTTCTTCGGCTCCTCCGCGCAACCCGGCGAGAACTCGACCGACTGCGAGCAGGTGCGCGGCGACGCCGCCGGGCAGGTGCTGCGCTGCCGGCGCACCAGCACCCCCGCGATGCTGGAGACGGTCGCGAACATCCCCGGGGCCATCGGTTACAGCGAGTCCTTCGCGGCGAACAGCAACCCCGGTGTCATCGAGGTCCGCATCGACGGGCAGGCCGCCGACTTCGACGCCGCCGAGGCGGGCGCCTACCCGTACTGGCAGACCGAGTACGCCTACACCTACGGCGAACCGGCCCCGGAGTCCCTGCCGGCGAAGTTCCTGCGCTTCCTCACCTACCAGGAGGGCGTCGACATCCTGCGGCACTCCGGCCACCGGCCCTGCGCCGAACTCCGCGACGCCGTCAACTGCGAACCTTC
Source organism: Saccharopolyspora karakumensis (assembly GCF_004349225.1). Classification (NCBI taxonomy): domain Bacteria; kingdom Bacillati; phylum Actinomycetota; class Actinomycetes; order Pseudonocardiales; family Pseudonocardiaceae; genus Saccharopolyspora; species Saccharopolyspora karakumensis. Next base: position 145,051 of record NZ_SMLA01000006.1, on the reverse strand, counting down.
CGGGCCGCAGTAACCCGCTTGGGGGGCGAATTCGAAAAGCCCTGGTGCCGCGGTAATCCGTTGGCGGCGAGGGTGTCAGGGAGTGGTGCTGGAGTCGGTTCGAAGGGCTCTGCGGCAGTGGCGGATCATCTCGCGCGCGGCGACGTTGGCCCCGGGCCGCCAGGTGATCGCGAGCAGGGCGGGACCGGTGGCGTCGGTGATCGGCAGCGGGGTGAGACCGGGGTGCTCGGCGGCCATCGACTCGCTGAGGATCGCCACGCCGAGCCCGCGCAGCGCCAGGTCGGCGATCGCGCCCGCCGCACTGGCCTGCAACGCGATCACCGGCTCCACGCCGCGCGCCGCGCAAGCACGGTCGAACACCGCCCGCAGGCCCGTTCCGGGCGGCATGCAGACCACCGGGTGCGCGGCGAGTTCGCCGAGCGCGACCGCGCGCCCGGCCAGCTCGTGATCTTCGGGGACGGCCGCGACCAGCGGCTCGCTGAGGATCGTGAGGGTTTCCAGCCCCTCGGGCGCGGTTTCGGCGCCGATCAGCGCGAGGTCCAGCGTCCCGCTGCGCACGTCCTCGACGAGCCGGTCGGAGTTGTCCTCCCGCAACGACAGCTCCACGCCCGGATGCGCGCGGTGGAATCCGGCGAGCGCGTCGAACAGCGGCGTGACCGTGCAGCCGATGACCATCCCGAGGCTGAGGTTCCCGCGCAGCAGCCCGGTGATCTCACCGACCGCCTGCCCCACGGCGCCCGCCGCGGCCAGCGCGTTGCGCGCGTGCTCCAGCGCCGCCTTGCCCGCCGTGGTCAGCTCCGCCGCTCGCGCGGAGCGGTCGAACAGCTCCGCCCCGAGCTCCTTCTCCAGCCGCCTGATCTGCGCGCTCACCCCGGACTGGCTGATGTGCACGCGCTGCGCGGCCCGGGTGAAGTTCCGCTCCTCGGCCACCGCGACGAAGTACTCCAGCTGACGCAAGTCCACAACCGCTGATTCTAGTTCCCATAAGAACCATCCGTTGGACTTCTGGCGAGGGTCGACGCAGGCTGGACCCGCGGCCGAGAGGAGAACCGACATGCGCGATAAGGCCCGCGAACCCGAAGACCTGACCAGGCTCTTCGTCGAACGAAGCAACGCAGGCGACGCCGAAGGAGTGGCCGAGCTCTACGAACCCGACGCGGTACTGGCCTACCCGCCCGGCGAGACGACGGTGGGCCGCGACGCGATCCAGGCCCTCTGGGAGGAGGTCCTGGCCAATCGCCCCCACTTCGAACCGGAACCCTCGTTGCCCACCCTGATCAGCGGCGACATCGCCCTCACCGCGACCCCGCCCGAGGACGGCACGGGCGCCCGAGCCCAGGTCGCCCGCCGCCAACCCGACGGCACCTGGCTCCGCCTCCTCGACCAACCGGAGTTCCGCCCGCCCCGGTGACGAGCGGTCAGTGGAGGTGGGAGAGCCAGAGGTGGTCCTGGGCCCTGGTCATCGCCACCAGGCGGCGGCGCTCGTGGGTCTCGCGGTCCTCGCGGGAATCAGCAGGGGGAGCGGGTTCGGCGGGCAGGAACACCGTGCGGAACTCCGCTCCCTTCGCCTCCAGGACCGTTCCGACCAGGGTGTCGGAGGTGTCGCGGCCGTCCCAGGTCGCCAGCGGTAGCGCGGTGACACCGGCGTCGCGCAGCACGCGCAGCCAGTGCTCGGTCGCCGACTCGGTCTCGGTGATGATCGCCGCCGACGCGCCGTCGTCGAGCGCCAGCAGCGCGCCCAGCAACGCGCGCTCCTGGTCCTTGCCGTGCCACTCGACGACGCGCCCGCCGCTGCGCACCGGCAGCGCCGCGCTCAACGGCAGCGACGGCCCCTCGTCGTAGCGGTTGATCGCCTCCACCTGCCCGGCGCGTTCCAGCACCATGCCCCGGTTGCGGTAGTCGTTGCGCAGCACCTCACCGCGCCCGTGCAACGAGATGCCGGCTTCGGACAGCCGCCAGCCGCCCGCCAGGGCCTGCTGCTGCCCGTCCCCGACCAACAGCAGCTGATCCGGTTCGTCGCCGCTGATCGCGTGCGCCAGCCGCAGCCCGATCAACGTCAGCTCCTGGGCTTCGTCGACCACCACCCCGGTGTACTGCCGGGGCAGCGGCCGCCGCTCCAGCTCGGCGAGCGCGCGCTTGAGCACGTCGTTGTGGTCGAAGACGCCGCGCTCGGACAGCTCCCGCTCGTAGTCGCAGTAGAAGCGCCAGGCGTGGGACCGGAAATCCGCCGGCAGCTGACCGCCCCGGCCCTTCCGCGAGACCGTCCGGTAGGCGTCGAACGACGAGAGCCCGCGGCCCTTGATCACCCGGTCGATCTCGTCCTTCCAGTACTCCCGCGAGTTCCGGACACCGCGCAGCACCTCGTCCCGCGACCACACCGCGTCGAACGCCCGCCGCACCTCCTGCTCGTCGACGTCGGCCGAACGCCCCCGCCCGGCGAGGAAGTCCCGCGCCCACCCGTGCAGCGAGGTGAACTCGATCTGCCCGGACAGCTCCGGGGCCATCTGCGCGAACCGGCCGGCGGCCCGCTCCGGGACCCGGTCCAGCGGCGCGGTGTAGAGCAGCTTGCCGTCACCGCGACGGGCCAGGTAGGCCAGCCGGTGCAGCGCGAGGGTGGTCTTGCCGGTCCCGGCCGGGCCGCTGATCTGCGCGGGACCGGAGAAGCTGCGACGCACCGCGCCCAGCTGCGCGTCGTCGAGGAAGTAGCGCCAGTCCCGGAAAGGCCACCGGGACGGCGGGGCGACCGGCTCCTGCAACACCTCGGGAACGCTGCCGCGCTGCCTCGGGATGCGCTGGGAGTTCCACATGATCGGCGTCAGGTCGAAGGTGCGGCTGTCGAGGTGCTTGGCCAGCGCCAGCGCCTCGTCGGCGGTCAAGATCCGCTCGCCGCGCTTGAGCAACCGGTCCAGCTCGTCCTCGGTGATCGCCAGGTGATCGGCGCTGCGGCCCTTGCGCCCGGTGTGCTCGATCGGATGCACCACGACCGTGCGCAGCACCGACTCGCTGAGCATCCCGGGCCCGATCGCGGCCCCGGCCAGCAGCTCGGCGGTCCACACGAACGCCGCCCGCGAGTCCTCCCAGTCCGGCTCTGCCTCCCGGAGCAGCACCACCAGCACGCCCATCCGGCCGACGAGCACCAGGTCCGGCCGCTGCCGGGGAGTGTGCGGTGCGAACTGGTTGAGCAACGGGTACCAGCCGTTGTCGCGCTCGGCGGCGAAGCGGTGCAGGACGCGCTTCTGCCACGTCGGCAGAGGCCGGTCCCGCAGCTGGGCCTCCGCTTCGCGCCGGAGTAATTCCTGGCGGTGGTGGAAAGTCCCGGTCACGGCGCCTCCTGTCCAGCTCCACCCGAGCTTGATCGCGCGCAGCGTTGAACACGCTCGGTATCGACATTAATGCGTTCCGTTGCGATTTCGAGCGAGTTGGGACGGCGTCACCTGGATGTAGCAGGGGGCTGATCGTTGACCAGGAACTCCAAAGTGGAGATCGGCAGCGCGCCGTGCCCGAGGACGGTGTCGTGGAACCGGCTGATGTCGAAATCCGAGCCCAGCCGCTGCCGCGCGGCGTCCCGGATCCGCTCGATCTCCAACCGCCCCACCAGGTACGACAGCGCCTGGCCGGGGTAGACGATGTAGCGGTCGACCTCGGAGGCGGCCTCCAGGTCCGACAGGGTCGTGCTGGAGATCATCGTCTCCAGCGCGCGTTGCCTGCTCCAGCCGAACTCGTGCAGCCCGGTGTCGACGACCAGCCGCGCTGCGCGCAGCAGGTCCTGCACGACCATGCCCAGCCGCATCAGGTCCCCGGAGTACAGCCCCATCTCGTCGGCCAGCCGCTCGGTGTAGAGCCCCCAGCCCTCGGTGTAGGCGTTGAACCCGGTGAGCCTGCGCAGCAGCGGCAGCTCGGTGAGCTCCTGGGCCAGGCTGATCTGCAGGTGGTGGCCCGGAACGACCTCGTGGAAGGCGATGACCTCGGCGGCGAACCGAGGGCGCTGCTCGGCGCGCAGCGTGTTCGCGAAGTACACGCCGGGCCGCGAGCCGTCCAGCGCGGGCGACATGTAGAAGCCGATCGGCGTGCTCTCCGACGGGGTGCCCGGCACCGGCCGCACCTCGCACGGCTGCTGCGGCAGCCGCCCGAACCACCGCGGCGCCTCCGCGGTCGCCCTGTCGATCGCCACTCGCGCGGCGGTCAGCATCTCGTCGGGCTCGTTCCAGCACAGCGACCGGTCGGTCTGCATCCGCCGCAGCACCGCCTCCGGATCGGGTTCGCCCCAGAGCCGTTCGCCCAGCCCGGAGATCTCGGCGCGCAGCGACGCCAGCTGCGAGCGCCCGATCTCGTGCAGTTCACCTGGGGTGTGCTCGGTGGTGGTGTGGGCGTGGATGAGCCGCTGGTAGATCTCGTGCCCCTCGGGCAACCAGCACAACCCCGGCTGTTCGGCGTCCCGCGCGTGCGGGGCGATCTCCCGCGCCAGGACCTCGCGGTACTCGGACAGCGCCGGGTTGACCACCTCGCGGATCAGGCGTTCGCGCTGTTCGGAGAGGTCGTCGGGGAGCTGCTGGGTGAGCAGCGGGTCCTGGTCGGGGTGGGCCAGGCGGGAATCCAGGTCCGCGATCGCGCCGTCCAGCAGCAGGCGCACCGGAACCCGCCCGGCCCGCACGCCTTCGCGGTGGCGCTGCGCGGCAGCGGCGGTGAAGTCGGGAACGCGGGCGATCCGCCGCAGGTAGTCCTCGGACTGCTGCCTGCCGCTCACCGGCACCTGCCCGAGGTGGAACAGCAGGCCCGCGACCGGCGCGAACAGGTTGCCGATCACGGTGTACTCGGGGGAGCGGGCGTCGAGCCGGTCGACCGTGGACTGGGCGTGCTGCACGACGACGGCGACGGTCAGCCGCTCCTCCAAGCTGGAGTGGGTGGTGTCGACGGCCATCGCCCGCACCCGGATGTCCTCGGCGTGATCGCGCTGGGTGAGCTCCGCCGCGGCCGAGATGTCCGGCAGCAGGTGATCGCGGCCCGGCAGCCCGTAGAGCGAGGCACCGATCGGGTCGGAGTCGAGTTCGAGATCGAGCAGTTCTTCGGCGAGCTGATCCGGCGTCGTCACGCGAACAATCCTGCCCCTCCGCACCGACATCCGGCAGGGCGACGCGGAACGGGATTGGTTGAGGGGACAATGAACCTGTGGACCCGCTGCACGATCCGGACGACGAGACCCTCCTCGACCCCAGGCAAGCCCGCGAGCTGGCCGGGCTGGTCGAGACCGCCCGCCTGGCCTCGGCCGTGGTCCGCTACGGCATGCGCACCCGGGTGGGCGTGGCGACGGTCGTGCTCAACCAGGACAACCCGCTGCCGGTCGCCAACCACGCGTGCGCCCTGTGGGGCACCGGCGCGCAGGTGGCGGGAACGCTGATGGACCTGGAGCAGGTGTTCGCCGAGGCGGGCCGTTCCGAAGCCGTCGTCTACGCCTCGCCGACGACCGTCGGGGAGATCGAGGGCATCGCCGACGACGCCGCCTGGCGCGCAGTCGAGGAGCAGGTGGTGCTGCTGCACCGCACCCGGGGCTTCAGCCGCGGCGTCACGCGCCCGGCCGAGGACCGCGACCTGGAGGGAATCGTCGAGCTCTACGCCGACGAGACCGGTCTGTCCGAGGAGGGCGAGCAGCGCCTGGCCCGCCACCTGGCACATCGCTTCGACGAGAACCGCAGCGTGCTGCTCGTCGTCGACGACCCGGGCGTCGACCGGATCGCCGGCTTCGTCCAGGGCTTCGTCGAGCGCGGCGTCGGCCTCGTCGAACAGGTCGTGGTCCGCCCGGGCCGCCGTCGGCGCGGCATCGGCCACGACCTGGTCACCGAAGCCTCCGAAGAGCTCCGCCGCATGGGCGCGCTGCTGGTCGCGGCCCACACCGAGGAAGGTGGCACCGCTCAGCGCTTCGCCGAAGCCATCGGCTTCGACGTCGCCTACGGAGTAACGGCCTACGCCCGCAGAATCGACGACTTGCTCTAGAACATTTCTGGCGCTTGCTTTGCGTGGCGGTGCGGGTGGCGGAACCTCAGCGGTCCTCCGGGTCCGGGCGCCACTCCTGATGTATGCCAATACACGGCGTCGCGGCGTCCTCCCCAGAGAACCGCTGAGAACCCGCTGCGGTGCGGGTTGAGTCCCGCACTTGAAGCGACGGCAGCGGCTTTGCCGCATTTGTGAACATCTTTGCTCTCGCGTTCCGCGATCTGGGTTTCGGCCGCGTGGGTGAGGTGCGCGCCACGAAAGCGCTTCGGCGGAATTTCCTCGCATGCGCGTGGCGTTGGTTGCTGTGGCTCGTACTGTCCAGAATCCGGGAGGAAGCCTGTGTCCAGCGGCTCAGCGTCAGAGACGACCACCACGAGCCAGGGCCTCTCCTCCCTGCCCCGGGAGATCTGGATCCTCGGTGCGGGCAGCTTCATCGTCGCCGTCGGCATGGGCATCGTCGCGCCCGCGTTGCCCGCGTTCGCCACGAGTTTCGACGTGGGAGTCACCGCCGCCGGATTCATCGTCAGCGCCTTCGCGATGATGCGCCTGCTGTTCGCCCCGCTGAGCGGACGCCTGGTCTCGGCGGCGGGCGAGCGCACGATCTACGTCATCGGCATCACGATCGTCGGCATCAGCAGCACGGCGTGCGCGTTCGCCGACTCCTACTGGCAGCTGCTGATCTTCCGCGCGCTCGGCGGCATCGGTTCGACGATGTTCACCGTCGCGGGCGTGGGCCTGCTGATCCGGATGTCGCCGCCTCACCTGCGCGGACGCGCTTCGGGAGTGTGGGCGACGAGCTTCCTTCTGGGCAACGTCTCCGGTCCGATCGTCGGCGGCGTGATGGTCGGCTACTCGCTGCGGCTGCCGTTCGTCACCTACGGCATCGCGCTGTTCGGCGCCGCCTTCCTCGGCTGGTTCCTGCTGCGCAAGTCGACGCTGGCCGCCCCGCTGGGTGATGACGCGACCCCGTCGATGCCGCTGGGCGAGGCCATGCGCATGCGCTCCTACGTCGCCTCGCTGCTGTCGAACTTCGGCAACGGCTGGGCGGTCTTCGGCGTGCGCATCGCCCTGGTCCCGCTGTTCGTGGTCGAGGCGCTCAAGGCGCCGCAGTCGATGTCCGGCATCGCCCTGTCGGTGTTCGCCGTCGGCAACGCCGGCGTGCTGCTGCTCTCGGGACGCATGACCGACCGGCACGGCCGCAAGCCGATGGTGCTCATCGGCCTGGTCGTCTCGGGCGTGGCGACGGCGTCGTTGGGCTTCACCACGTCGGTCCCGGTGTTCCTGGCGGCGTCGCTGATCGCGGGCATGGGCGCGGGCGTGCTCAACCCGGCGCAGAACGCGGCGGTCGCCGACATCATCGGCGGCAACAGGCGCGGCGGAACGGTGCTGGCGACGTTCCAGCAGGCCGCTGACCTCGGCGCCATCCTCGGACCGCTGATCGCCGGAGTCCTGGCAGACACCGTCTCCTACCAGGCCGCGTTCCTGGTCACGGGTGCCACGGCGGCCCTCGGCCTGCTGGCCTGGGTGGGTGCTCCGGAGACCCGTCCGCGCCCCGAATCCGGCACCGAACAGGTGCGCGCCGCGGCCTGAGGTGTTGATCGCCCCCGTTCCGGGTACTCGGGTGTGACGCCGCCGGCGTTGCGGTAGCCCCTGCCCGATGCGGGAGGACGACATGAACACCACCGGTATTCCGGGGCACGAGCTGACCGAGGACCTGCTGCTGCGGGAACTCCGGCACCTGCACCAGACGCGCAACGAGACGTTCCTGCACGGCTCGCCGGACGCGCTGCGCGAGCACACCGCCCGCACGTTCGAGCTGGAGCAGGAGTACCTGCGCCGCTATCCGGAGCGCGACGTCGACCCGCGCCGAACGCGCGATGGTGCACGAGGGGAGCCGCAGCATGCCTAGTCCACGCGTGGTGATCATCGGTGGCGGACACGTGGGGCTCACCCTGGCCCTCCGCCTGCAGAAGAAGCTGGACCCGGGTGAGGCGCGGGTGACGGTCATCGACACCCAGCCGCACATGACCTACCAGCCGTTCCTGCCGGAGGCCGCCGCCGGTTCGCTGGAACCGCGTCACGTGGTGGTTCCGCTGCGCGAGGCGCTGCGCCGCTGCGAGGTGCTGACCGCGCAGGTCAACCACATCGATCACGCCAACCGGTGCCTGGCGGCGACGCTGGGCGACGGCAAGGTCGAGACGCTCGACTACGACATCCTGGTTCCGGTCCCGGGCTCGATCTCGCGCGCGCTGCCGATCCCGGGCCTGGCGGAGGAGGGCGTCGGGTTCAAGACCATCGGCGAGGCCATCTACCTGCGCAACCACGTTCTGTCCAGATTGGACATCGCGGCGAGCACCGAGGACGAGCGGTTGCGCCGAAGGCTGCTGACGTTCCTGTTCATCGGCGGCGGCTACGCGGGCATCGAGGCACTGGCGGAGCTGCAGAGCATGGCCCGCTACGCGATCCGCAGCTACCCGCAGCTGTCCGAGCACGACATGCGCTGGGTGCTGGCGGAGGCGATGGGCCGCATCATGCCCGAGGTCAGCCCGCACATGGGCGAGTACACCAAGCAGCAGTTGGAGAACATCGGCATCGAGGTCAAGCTCAACACCACCGCGAGCTCCCTGGTGGACGGGCACGCGGTCCTGTCCGACGGAGACGACTTCCACGCGGACACCATCGTCTGGACCGCCGGCGTCAAACCGCACCCGATGCTGGAGGACAGCGATCTGCCCCGAGATTCCAAGGGGCGCCTGGAATGCACGACCAGGTTGCAGGTCAAGGGCACCGACAACGTGTTCTCGGCAGGCGACTGCGCCGCCGTCCAAGACCTCACCAGCAGCGACCCGGAGGCGTTGACGAGCCCCTCGGCCCAGCACGCGGTCCGCCAGGCGAAGCTGCTGGCGGACAACATCGTCGCCCAGCTGCGCGGCGAGGAGCTGCAGGAGTACCGGCACAAGCACGCGGGCTCGGTCGCGGGCCTGGGCCTGTTCCGGGGCGCGGCGGAGGTCTACGGCATCAAGCTCAAGGGACTCCCGGCGTGGCTGCTGCACCGCGCGTACCACCTGATGAAGATGCCGACGACGTCCCGCAAGGCCCGCATCCTCGGCGACTGGCTCCTGGAACTCCCGTTCCGCCGCCAGGTCGTCGCCCTGGGCGAACTCCACGACCCGAGAGCGGAGTTCGTCAAAGCCGCCAACACCAGAGGCCTGCCGAAACCCCACGGAACGACCGCCGCGGGATGACCGGAGTGACCGTCCTCACGGAGTCCCCACGGCTCCGTGAGGACAGGTGTCGTCGATGAAGGCGACAGCACGCGTTTGCCCAGTTCAGGGCGGTTCGCCACTTTATGGGGACCCCCTGAAAACGGCCCCGAACGGCTGTTGTACTGTATTGGCACACGAGATGAGCGGGGCGGAAACAAACCGAACACCTCGGGAAAACAGAACAAGGGGCTGTGGCGCAGCTGGTAGCGCACTTGACTGGCAGTCAAGGGGTCAGGGGTTCGAATCCCCTCAGCTCCACCCCAGTGACCAGGGCCGATGCTTCCGAGCATCGGCCCTGGTTCGTTGTTGCCTGTCTAACTGCCTGTCCAACGATCGGCCCCAGCCTCGTGGACGCCACACGTCGCCCACGAGGCTCGGGTCTCTCGTTGCGGGTAACGGTTACAGGTCGGCGGTGGGGCGGTCCTTCGACTGGTCTTGAACATCGGTATAGAGCGGCGACGCCGTCGTGGGCTGCTTAAGGCGGTTGCGGCCAGAGCGTCTTCCGACGCGTTGCATGGATTCGGCTATCTCGTTATTCATGGTTAGCCGCAGCTTGGCGACCGCGTCGCTGTCGGGGAGGTGCACGGCCTTCCATTCGGGTGATCCTTCGGAGCTTGACGATCGGGTTCCGACCACGAGCGATGTTGTTACGAGTGCCTCGCGAACCTTCTTCTGAAGAAGCACGCTTTGGCGTACTTTTTTCCGTAACGATCCTCGGCGGCTACTTGTATCGCCTCGCGGTGATCCGCCACCATTCCTGACTCCAAATGGGCCATGTTCCCCGCCTCTGCAATAAAGGAAGACAAAAACATGATGCTTGTCTTCCTTGAGTATGCGTTTGGTCTGATCTAGAAGCGGGTCAACGCAATCCAGTAGATGCCCCTGCGTATTGGCGATTCCTTCTGAGGGCTTCTTAGTGCCGTATCGCTTCAAGCTCCGTTCGAGGGTTCGTCCGCTCGAGGCCGCTTCAGAGTGATGCTCGCCGCCAGCAAACGAACCATGACCTGGACGATACTGGGCGGTCCGCTTCGACAGGAGTGAAACCATCCGTGGAAGGCCGCCATCACGAGTTCAAACTCGGGTAGCGCCGTCCGGTCGTTCGAATGTTCTTCGCGTCCCAGTTCACGCTGTCCACCAACGGCATCCCCTGGCGCGACCCGGAAGCCGGGAAAACGGAACTGCGCTCCGCCGAATTGCGACTCCGGCAACGGGGTGATCCGAACCACCCGGAAGAGTTGTTCCGAAATAGCGCTCTTGTTCAGCGGGTCAGAGCGGGACATCATTCGTCGCACCGGACCCGCAATCGGGAATCCGGGCCCGGGAGGAAACTCGACGCGCCCGGGAAGAAATGAGAGAAGGGACGCCATGAAACGCACCTACGAACCACCCGCGCTGATTCCGCTCGGCTCCTTCCGGAAGAAGACCGGCCTGCTGCTGAAGCGCGGCAACGACCGGCTCATCCTCAGCAAGAACTGACGTGGCGAAACGGCACTGATGTCAGCCACTGATCACAAGACGAGCCACGGCGTGGCGCACTTCGCGGTCTTCCCCGACTGCGTGGGCGCACCAGCCGTGGTTCGTCGCATCGGATCCGCAGACGCCCAAATCGTCCCGCACGCCTCCGGCCGACCGTGGCTCGTCGGTCTCTGGGGTGACATCGTCCACGCCGAGGCTGGCAGGGCGCGCATCGCGATCATCGGCTGCTGCCCCGTCGAACAGCGAGAACTCGCCCGGCACGCCGCACAGTTGCGCGACGTGGCCCAGCTCGACCACCTGGCGCGCACGCTCCCGGGTAGCTTCCACCTCGTCGCGGAACTCGACGGGTGCCTGCGCGTGCAGGGATCGGCAGCGGGACTGCGCTTGGTGTTCCACGCGGAGGTGGACGGGGTGGTCGTGGCAGCCGACCGCGCAGACCTGCTCGCAGCCGCCATCGGAGCCGAACCGGACCGCAGCCGGGTGGCGGCCCGGTTGCTGTGGCCGTTGCCGCATCCGCTGCCCGAGCAGTCGATGTGGCGACAGGTCGCCGCAGTGCCTCCGGGGTCGGCGCTGATCGTGCACGGTGCCGCGCACGCCCGGTACTCACGGTGGTGGGACCCTCCCCAGGCAGTGCGTTCCATCGCCGAGGCCGCTCCCGACATGCGCGAGGCGCTGACCACCGCGGTCGACGTCCGAGCCCGCGGCAGGACAGTGAGCTGCGATCTCTCCGGCGGCCTGGATTCGACCTCGGTGGCCTTCCTCGCCGCCCGCTCAGCGGCGAAGCTGCTGGCCAGCACCTGGCCCGGCCGCGACCGGGGGGATACCGACCTGTGGTGGGCGTTGCGCGCCGCCCAGCACCTGCCCGAAGTCGAGCACATCGTCTGGCCCGCCGAGCAGTCACCGCTGGTGTACGCCGGCCTGCTGGGCATCGACGACCTGGTCGACGAGCCCACCATCGGCGTGATGGACCGGGCGCGGGTGCTCGCCCACCTGCCGGAGCTGCGGGACCGGGGCAGCGAGCTGCACCTCACCGGGATCGGCGGCGACAACGTCGCTTGGTGCTCCGAGGCGTACTACCACCGACTGTTGCGCCGCCGGCCGCTGTTCGCGCTGCGCCAACTGCGGGGTTTCCGCGCGCTGTGGCAGTGGCCGCTGGCGGCATCGGCGCGCACGCTCGCCGATGCCCGCTCGTATCGCCGATGGCTCGCCGACGCCACCGATGACCTCACCGGCCCTCCACCGCCACCGGTCGAAGGCTCCCTCGGCTGGGGCGCTGCCCCGCGGGTCTTCGCGTGGATGACCGCCGATGCTGCTGACCTCGCCCGTAGGGTGCTGCGGGAGGCGGCGGCGACGGCGCGGCCGCTCGCCCCGGACCGCGGCATGCACGGCGATCTCGAGCAGATCCGCGCGTGCACCCGGTTGCTCCGCCAGTGGGATGAGATGGCCGCGCGTGCCGGCCTGCCCATGGCTTCACCGTTCCTGGACGACCGGGTCGTGGAGGAATTCCTGACGGTGCGCCCGGAGGAACGCGTCACGCCGTGGTACTACAAGCCGGCGCTGGCCGCGGCGATGCGCGGCATCGTCCCCGACCGCTGCCTGCACCGCGCGAACAAGGCCCAGGCCGCGCTGGACGCCAGCGCGGGACTGCGCGAGCACTGCGGCGACCTCGTCGCGCTGTGGGAGAACTCGCGGCTGGCCGAACTCGGCCTGGTCGACGCGAAGCAGCTGCGCGACCTGGCCCTGCGCCCAGACACACCGGCCCTGCGCGAGGCGATCCTGTACTCCACGATCGCCTGCGAAGTCTGGCTGCGCGCTCTCGAACCCGCACCAACCCTGAAGGGACGAAGAGAATGCAGTTGAGCACGCACGTCTCCACCACCGAAACCGAGTACGGCACCGTGCTGCTCGACGAGCGCAGCGGCCAGTACTGGCAGCTCAACCCCACCGGTGCGCTGGTCGCCCGTACCTTGCTGTCCGGTGGTGGCGAAGAGGACGCGATCACGGCGCTGGCCGCGGAGTTCGACGTGGACCGCGACCAAGCCGCTCGGGACGTTGCTGCGCTGCTGTCCGAGCTGCACGACTGCGGGTTGGTGCGGCCGTGACCACGCCGAGCGCGATCAACCGACCCACCGGCGTCCCGTTCGGGCGCAGGGCCGCTGCGACGTTCGCGGTCGCCGTCGCGCACCTGCTCGCTCTGCTGCCGCCGCACCGCCTCCGGAAGGTCCTCTCGCTGCTACGTTGCGGTGCGGCGCCCGCGACGTTCCAGCACGCGGAGGACGCCAGGAACGCCGTGTGCGCGGCCAGTCTCGCGTGCGCGGGGCCACGCGGTTGCCTGCCCCGGTCACTGGCGACGGCGCTGCTGTGCCGGTTGTCCGGCGCGTGGCCGACGTGGTGCACGGGCGCCCGCAAGGCCCCGCCGTTCGGCGCGCACGCCTGGGTCGAGGTGGACGGGCACCTGGTCGGCGAGGAGGTGCCGGACGACTACTTCAGCCGACTGGTCGTCATCGCTCCGTGCAGCAGCTCAACGGGCTGACCGTGCGGAAGGCGAGCACTACCGGGCAGGTGGGACTCGGCGAACTCGTACGGCTGATGAGCGGTCACCACCGCACCATCGCTGTAGCCGTCTCGCTGACCCTCGCGGGTGCCGGACTCGGCCTCGCGCAGCCGCTGGTGGCCAAGCGGGCGGTGGATGGTGCGTCGGGCAGCACCGGGGTGTGGCTGCTGCTCGGCGGTCTGGTGCTGCTGTTCCTGGCCGAAGCCGTGGTCAACGCCTGCGGCCGGTACCTGCTGGAGCGGATGGGCGAGCGGGTCGTCCTCGGTCTGCGGCGCACCATGGTCGACCGGCTGCTGCGGCTGCGGGTGGGCGTCTACGACGACCACCGCGTTGGAGACCTGGTCTCCAGGGTCACCACTGACACCACCCTGGTCCGCGACGTGATGTCCCAGGGCGTGGTGGACCTGTTGACCGGCGCGTTGACGGCGGTCGGCGCGCTGGCGTTGATGTTGTGGCTCGACCCGGTCCTGGTACTGCTGGTCACGCTGACCGTCGCGGTGGCCGCTGCGGTCGTCGCAACGCTCCTGCGCGGCATCCGTGCGGCCAGCGAGAACGCGCAGTCCGCCGTCGGCGCGCTCGCCGCGGACCTGGAGCGCGCGCTGGGCGCGATCCGCCTGGTGCGCGCCAACCGTGCCGAGCAGCGGGAGGCCGAACGCGTCGGCACGCAGGTCGACGCTGCCTGCGCGGCGGGGGTGCGCACCGCGAAGCTGGCTTCGGTGATGGCGCCCGCGGTGGAGTTGGCGGTGCAGGGTTCCTTCCTGCTGGTGTTCGTCATCGGCGGGATGCGGGTCGCCGGGCACACGAGCTCGCCGGGTGACCTGGTCGCCTTCCTGCTCTACGCCTCCTACCTGGTGGTGCCGCTGTCGTCGATGTTCCAGGCCGTCGGCCTGCTGCAGAAGGGCATGGGGTCGCTGCAGCGCATCGAGGAGATCCGCGCCCTGCCGGTCGAGCAGGACGCGCCGCGCGCGGCGGTGCGCCCCGTCGCCGCCGGATCGGCGCTGGAGTTCTGCGACGTCCACTTCGGATACTCCGAACGCTCGGTCCTGCGCGGGGTCTCGTTCACCGTCGCGCCGCGGAGCACGGTGGCACTCGTCGGCCGCTCCGGGGCGGGCAAGAGCACGGTCTTCGCCCTGGCTGCGCGCTTCTACGAACCGGTGCGGGGCGCGGTGCTTCTCGGTGGTCAGCCCGCCAGCGCGCGGAGCTTGGACGACTGGCGGTCCCGGATCGCCCTGGTCGACCAGAACGTCCACGTGATGCACGGGACGCTGTGGGAAAACCTCACCTACGCGGCTCCGGATGCGGACCCGGCCGAGGTCGAGCGCGTCGTCGAACTGGCCAACCTCGGCGAGGTCCTGCGGCGGCTCCCGGACGGGCTGCACAGCTGTGCGGGGGAGCGCGGCGGGGCTCTGTCGGCCGGGGAACGGCAACGCGTGGCGATCGCCCGAGCACTGCTGGCCCGCCCCTCGCTGCTGCTCCTGGACGAACCGACGTCGCACCTGGACCCGCTGAACGAGGCGCTGCAGGCGGAAGTCGTGGCCAACGTCGCGGCGGAGTGCGCGGTGCTGGTGATCGCACATCGGCTATCCACCGTGCGCCACGCCGACGAGATCGTCGTGCTGGACGACGGGCAGGTGGTCGCGGCGGGCGATCACGACGGGCTGCTCGAGACCTGCCCGCTCTATCACCGCCTGGCGGTCCCCGGCACGGCGACCGGTCGGCCGCCGGGGAAGCTCGGCGAGCTCCGGCTGTGATGTGCCTGGCAGTCAGGGGTCAGGGGGTCGAATCCCCTCAGCTGCACCTCGATGACCAGGGACGATGATTCCGAGCACCGGCCCTGGTTCTTTGCTGCCTGTCTGATCGACCGTCCGCGGGGCAGGGTGGCTTCCTCGTCATCGCCTTCGCGGTCGTGGGGTCGTCGATCTTCCTACTTCTTGTGCACGTGGTCGGCTCCGAAAACCGCTGGGGCTACGGAGGGCAGGTCGCCCACGTACTCCTCGGTGCGGTCCTTCACCAAGGTCTGGCGACGATCGGTCGCCGCAGCCATCGCGTCGACGACTGCGCAGAGCACCGCGTACACCTCTTTGCTCACCCCGACCCACGTTCCATCCGGTCGCATGAGATACGCGTGCGCTTGGCGCGTGGACATCGCCCTGACCAGTTCAGGCAGGCCCTTGATGAGGTCGCCGAGCTCCTCCGGGCCGCTTGATGAGTTCTGTCCTGGCTGCGCCAACCTTCCCCCTGCTTGGGGTTTCGAGCGGAACCTGGGTTTGAGAACGAGCTCGAAGAATACCGAGTCGTCCGACGTTCCGGGCTGAAAATCCGCGCAGGCTCCGCTTGGAAGGAACGGTCCACCGTCGTTCGGCGCGGAAGTGCATCCATCCGCGAACGCCGGATGCGGGGACGGTTGCGAACTCCAGGGGTCGCCGCTCGAAGGTGACCGGTGCTCTACTTCGCTCTTTCGTCCAGGGAGCGTTGGATCGGTTCGTAGTGGGTCGTCACTGCGAGGCGGAAGCGTTCGGGGTCGCCTGCTTCTGCCGCTTCGAGCATTTCGCCGTGGGCTCTGGCGGTGCGTTCGAGGTCCACTGCGACGGAGACGCCGAGTTTGGGGACCACTGCTGTGTGGACGTCCCAGAAGGCGCCGACCAGTTGGCCGACGAGGGAGTTGTCGAGTCGGGCGAGGAGGCCGGTGTGGAAGGCGCGGTCTTCGTCCGGGAACGGTGAGCCGCTGGTGGCCTTGGCGACCATCTCCTTCACCAGGGCGTGCAGTTCCGGGTTGGTGGTGCCGCGGAAGGCGTCGACGATGCGCTCGGCCATGGCGAGGTCCAGCGTCAGGCGCAGGTCGATCACCTCGCGGAGGGCGCGGAGGTCGTCGCCGGGGACGAGAACGCCTCGGAAGACCAGGGATTCGACCAGCGCGTCGAGCGACATGTTCCCCACGAACGTCCCGTGGCCGTGCCGCACCTCGACGATGTCCAGCGTGGTCAGCTGGCGGACCGCTTCCCGCACGTTGGAGCGCGACACGCCCAGGTGCTCGCACAGCTCGGCCTCGGTCGGCAGCAGGTCGCCCGGCTGCAGGCCTTCGCCGAGGATGTAGTCCTTGATCCGGTCGGCCGTCGTCTCGTGCCGAGGGGCCGCCCGCCCGCCGGGCTTCACGCCGGCGGAGCGTCCGCCTGGCCGGCGATTGGCAGTGCGCATCTGATCCTCTCCTCGTCCTCGTGCCCGGACTCTACCCGACGTAGGACATCAGATCTCCTGTCCGATCAGGCTTTACAACACCCCGCTCCTGGCTCTACCGTTCTGCGGACGTTAGACATCAGACATCCTACGTCGTGATGCATGGCCTGCAAGGGAGCAGAGGTGCAGCAGATGGACGGTCAGAAGCCCGTGGGGAGTTCGTCGGTGCCCTGGTACCGGCAGCTCGAGCGGAGTCAGTGGAAGGCGTTCCTCGCGGCGTGGATCGGGTACTTGCTCGACGGCTTCGACTTCGTCCTCATCACCCTGGTCCTGACCGAGATCAGCGCGGACTTCGGCCTCACCGACGTGCAGGCGGCCACGCTGGTGTCCGCGGCGTTCATCTCGCGCTGGATCGGCGGCCTGGCGATCGGCGCCTACTCCGACCGCTTCGGGCGACGGGCGGGGATGGTGCTCAGCATCGCCCTGTTCTCGCTCGGCACCCTGGCCTGCGGCCTCGCACCCAGCTACGGGGTGCTCTTCGCGGCGCGGCTGATCATCGGGCTGGGCATGGCCGGCGAGTACGGCGCCAGCTCGACCTACGTGATCGAGTCCTGGCCCACCAGGATGCGCAACAAGGCCAGCGGTTTCCTGATCTCCGGCTACTCGATCGGAACCGTGCTCGCCGCAGGCGTTTACAGCCTCGTCGTCCCGTCCTTCGGGTGGCGGGCGCTGTTCATCATCGGGCTGCTGCCGATCGGCGTCGCTGTGTGGTTGCGCCGCAGCCTGCCCGAGTCGCGGGACTGGAAGAGCCAGCAGGGCAAGGACTCCGACGCCCCGCCGGTCACCGAGACCCTGTTCGGCGGACCGCGCACGCTGGTGAACATCGCCACCGGAGTGCTCGCGACCGTCGCGCTCGTGGTGATCTTCACCGCCGGTGGTGTCCCCACCTGGCTCGTCGCGGTCCTCGGGCTGCTCGTGGCCGCGGTCTTCGTGTCCTACGTGGTCCAGTTCTCCGGGCCGCGCTGGCCCACCGGTCTGGCCGTGATGGCCATCGTGTTCTGCGCCTTCCTCTACTCGTGGCCGATCCAGTCGCTGCTGCCGACCTACCTCAAGACCGACCTGGGCTACTCACCCGCCGAGGCGAGCCAGGTCCTGTCGTTCTCCGGGCTCGGCGCCGCCGTGGGCTGCATCGTCGCCGGGTTCACCGGTGACCGCTTCGGCACCCGCCGCGCCTACTGGGGCAGCCTGCTGATCTCGCAGATCGTGATCTTCCCGGTCTTCGCGGTGGGCGGATCGAGCCTCGTGGTCCTGGGTGCGCTGCTGTTCGTGCAGCAGGTCTTCGGCCAGGGCATCTCCGGTCTGCTGCCGAAGTGGATCGGCGGCTACTTCTCCATCAAGCAGCGCGTCGCCGCCCTCGGCTTCCTCTACAACGTGGGCGCGCTCGGCGGGGCGGTGGCTCCGACCCTCGGCGCCACCCTCGGGGCCTCGATGAGCCTCGGCACCGCGCTGGCCGTGCTGTCGTTCTCCCTGACCACCGTCGTGCTCGTGCTGATCGGCATCGACGCACCTGCCCGCCTGCAACGACTCCTGAGGCCCGACGCCGCCGACGCGATCGACGGCGCTGCGGCCCGCACCGCCTGACCCCGACCACACGACGAGAACCACGAGGAAGAACCAGATGAGCACCGCTGCGATCACGGGCGTCGTCCCGCCCGTGTGCACCCCGCTGACCCCCGAGCTCGACGTCGACACCGCCTCGCTGGAACGGTTGCTCACCTTCCTGATCGAGGCCGGGGTGGACGGGCTGTTCGTGCTCGGGTCCAGCGGCGAGACCGCCTACCTCACCGACCAGCAGCGCGCGAGCGTGATCGAGGTCGCCACCTCGGTCGCCGCAGGTCAGGTCCCGGTCCTCGCCGGGGCGATCGACATGACCGCGCCGCGAGTGCTCTCCCACGCCCGCGCGGCCGCGGGTGCCGGGGTCGACGCGGTGGTGGCGACCGCGCCGTTCTACACGCGCACCCACCCGGCCGAGGTAGAACACCACTTCCGGACCGTGGCCGCCGGGGTCGACGTGCCCCTCTACGCCTACGACCTGCCGGTGTCGGTGCACACCAAGCTCTCCGCGCAGCTCCTGCTGCGGTTGGCCGACGACGGCGTCATCACCGGGGTCAAGGACTCCAGCGGTGACGACGCCGGTCTGCGGCGGCTGCTGCGGATGCGCGGCGTGCGTCGGCCCGTCGTGCTCACCGGTTCGGAGCTGACCGTCGACAACGCGCTGGCCAACGGCGCCGACGGCGTCGTGCCCGGTCTGGGCAACGTCGACCCGCACGGCTACCTCGCGCTCGCCCGGCACGTGCGCGATGGCGACCTCAAGGCCGCGGCCGCCGAGCAGGACCGGCTCGCCGATCTCTTCGGCATGGTCGAGGCCGGAGACCCCGCGCGGATCGGCCCCAGCTCCGCAGGGCTGGGATCGTTCAAGGCCGCTCTGCACCTGCGCGGCATCATCGACTGCCCTGCGACGATGCCGCCGCAGCTCCCGCTGACCGAGCAGGAGGTCGCCACGATCCGGACCCTGCTCGACCGGGCGGGCCTGCTGTGAGCGACGTCCTCATCGGCGTGGACATCGGCGGCACCGAGATCGTCGCGGGCCTCGTCCACGACGGCGAGCGGGTCAGCGCCCGGCGCAGCTGCCCGACGCCGCGCACCGGGGGAGGCGACATCGTTCATCGGGCGAACGACCTGGTCACCGGTCTGATGGGGGAGAGCGCCGAACCTGTCCGCGCCGTCGGTGTCGGTGCCCCGGGCACGATCGACCCGGTCACCGGCCGCGTGACCTCCTGCACCGACACCGTGCCCGGCTGGCTGGGCACCGAGATCGCCGGTCCGCTGTCCGAGCGGGCCGGGGTGCCGGTCGCGGTCGACAACGACGTCCGGGCCGCCGCGACCGCCGTGGCGCTCGACGCGCGGGTGCGCGAGCACGGGCGGGTCCTGCACGCCTCGCTGGGAACCGGGGTCGGCGGGGCGCTGATCGTCGACGGTCGCGTGCTGCGCGGGCGGTTCGGGACCCACGGGGAGATCGCCCACCTGATCGCTCCCGAACCCGGTCACCTGCCGTGCGGCTGCGGACGTCACGACCACCTCGAAGCCGTCGCGGCGGGACCCGCGATCGCCGCCGCGTACACCGCGACGAGCGACGACGACGGGCTCACGTTGCACGAGGTCGCCGCCCGGCTCCGCGATGGCGAGCAGCGCGCCGCCGTCGTCGTCGAACGGGCCGGGCGCCTCCTCGGGAGGACGCTGTCCGGCCTGGTCACCGCTCTCGACCTCGACGCCGTCGTGGTCGCCGGCGGTGCGACCGCGCTCGGCGCACCGCTGCTCGACCCGTTCTCCGAAGCGCTCGACGCCGAGTCGCGCCCGCCCGGCAGGAACACGCCCGTCCTGCTCCCCGCCACGCCCGACACACCCGTGCTCGGTGCGGCACTGGTTGCCGCGCACCACCTTCCCGGAGGTCGCCCATGAATCGCGACGGTCTGATCCAGCAGCTCGCCGGAGGTCTGATCGTGTCCTGCCAGGCCGGTCGCGGGCACGCGCTGCGCGACTCCGCCACGATCGCGCGGATGGCCCGTGCCGCCGCGGACGGCGGAGCGCGCGCGATCCGCTGCGGCGGAGCCGGTGGCCTCGACGACGTCGCCGCCGTGCGAGAAGCCGTGGCACTGCCGGTGATCGGGCTGACCAAGCAGGACCGCGACGGCGTGTTCATCACGCCCACGCTCGACGACGCCGTCGAGGTCGCCCGCCGCGGCGCCGAGATCGTCGCGCTGGACGGGACCAGCAGGCCACGACCCGACGGCCTCGACCTGGCTGCGGTGATCAAGGCCGTGCACGCCGAAGGTGCGCTGGTGATGGCCGATGTCGCGACGCTGCCCGACGGGGAGCTCGCCGCCGCTGCCGGTGCCGACCTGGTGGCCAGCACGCTGTCGGGGTACACCGAGGACACGGCGGGTCGCACAGGCCCGGGCCCTGACCTCGAACTCGTGGCGGGCCTGCGCCGTGCGCTCCCGGATCAGCCGATCGTCGCCGAGGGCCGGTACCACTCGCCGGAGTCGGTCGCCGAAGCACTGCGCCTGGGGGCGACCGCGGTCGTCGTCGGGACCGCGATCACCGACCCGACCTGGATCACCCGCTCCTTCGCCGAGGCCGCGGGACCGTAATGGGCTGATCGCGGCCCCTTGCGCGCGTCGAGACAGGGAACGCGATGACGCGAGGGGTGCGGTCGGAGCTGGGGAGTCGGTCATTTCGCCACCTGCCTCGGGGCCGCCGTCGTCCTCATCGCGGTCGTGGCGGTGGCGGCGCCCCGCCTCCGTCGCCTGCGCGGTGCCGAGGGGGCGAGTGAGACGAGCGGGTCGAGTGGGTAGTCCTCAACTGGACCGATGGCACGCCGCGGGAAGGACAGGACATGACCAAGCGCGATGAGATGCGGGTCGACAAGGCACTGCAAGGACTCGAGTTCCCCGCTGACCGCGAACAGCTCGTCGACTTCGCCACCGACCGCGAGGCCGACGCCGAGACCCTCACCGCACTCCGGTCGATCCCAGCGCGCCGGTACGCCAACAAGGACGAGGTCATCGAGGCCGTCCCGCAGGAACCCGAAGGAGACGCCCCCGGAGGTACGGCCCGCGGCTGACCAGGAGTTTCGCCCGGCAGGCGACTCCGATCGACGATAACTATCGTGACCGGCATGACTCGGGGGTTCATGTCGGTGGTGGCGTTCGTGCTGGTGACGGCGGCGTGCGGGGCGCCCGCACCGCCGCCGCCAGCACCACCCGCGCCCGCAACACCCCCGGCGCCCAGCCCGTCCGCGCCTCCTCCCGCGCCCGCGACGCAGGTCGAGCAGGCTCCTGACGGGTTCGTGCGGTTGCGCGACGTCGACCCCTCGATCGTCGAGGAGGTCCGGTACGCGACGCCGCACAACTTCACCGGCGACCCCGTGCCCGGCTACGACGAACCGATGTGCGTGCTCACGCGCCCGCTCGCCGAGGCCCTGCACCAGGCTCAGCAACGGCTCGTCGAGCAGGGCTACACGCTCAAGGTGTACGACTGCTACCGGCCGCAGCAGGCCGACGACCGGTTCGTCGAGTGGGCGAAGGACGTCGATGACCAGCGCATGAAGGCCGAGTTCTACCCGGGCCTGGACAAGTCGCAGCTGTACTCGGCCGGCTACATCGCCGAGAACTCCGGGCACAGCCGGGGCAGCTCGGTCGACCTGACCCTGGTGCGGCTGCCCGTGCCCCCGCAGCGCGCGTACGTGCCCGGCGAGCCGCTGGCCTCGTGCACGGCGCCGGTGGGGCAGCGGTTCCCGGACAACGGCGTCGACATGGGCACCGGCTTCGACTGCTTCGACGACAGGTCGCACACCGACGACCCGCGCGTGACCGGCGAGGCCCGCGCCAACCGGGAGAGGCTGCGCGACGCGCTCACCGCTGTCGGGCTGAAGGGCTACACGGGGGAGTGGTGGCACTTCAACCTGCCTCAGGAGCCCTTCCCGGACGAGTACTTCGACTTCCCCGTCAACAGCGCGGCCTTCCGCTGAGAGCTGTCCACTTCTCGCCAGAACAGCGAGCGTCGTTGTACTACGCAACTTCTCGAGTGGTGCGTCGTTGTTCACCCCAGAAGTCGACTCCGTCGACGACGCGCACGGGTCGCGGTGATCGGCCGCGGACCCGATCGACTCGCGCAGTTCGCACCATCCAATGACGCAGGGAGCGACCGCATGCCCCGATCCGCCCACCACCCGCCCGCGGTGCGCCGGCTGGTCACAGCCACCGCGTTGTCGCTGTTCATCGCCGGTTCGCAAGCCGTTCCCGCGATCGCCGACGACGCGCCCAGCACGCCCGGCATGGTCAGCGCCGGGTTCTACGATCCGCCCGCCGAACTGCCCGCGGCCGACGGGGCCCTGGTGCGCACCGAGGAGCTGCCGCTCGCGCTGAGCCTGCCCAGCATCGGCGGGCAGCAGATGCCCGGCACGGCGACCCGCCTGATGTACAAGACGACCGACTCCAACGGGCAGCCCGCAGCGGTGACCGGCGCCTACATCGAGCCCTCGGCGCCGTGGCGCGGCGAGGGCCCGCGCCCGCTGGTGGCCGTCGCGCCCGGGACCATGGGCCAGGGCGACTCCTGCTCGGCCTCGATGGGCCTGGAACGCCCGATCAACTTCGACGGCAACTCGGTGTCGGTCGGCTACGAGGACATCGCGATCTACCGGTTGCTGGCCGAAGGCGCGGCCGTGGTCGTCACCGACTACGTTGGCCTGGGCACCACCGACCGGCTGCACACCTACGTCAACCGCGTCGACGGCGGGCACGCGGTGCTGGACGCCGTGCGCGCGGCCCGTCAGCTGCCCGACGCCTCGGTCACCCCAGACTCGCGCGTCGCCCTCTACGGCTACAGCCAGGGCGGCGGCGCCACGGCGTCGGCCGCCGAGCTGCAGCCCGACTACGCCCCGGACGTCGCGCTCGCCGGCGCCTACGTCGGCGCCCCGCCGGCGAACCTCATCGAGGTCATCGAGGGCATCGACGGCAGCGTCCTGGTCGGGGCGCTCGGCTGGTCGCTCAACGGGTTCATCCAGACCCACCCCGAGCTGCAGTCCGTCGCCGACGAGTACCTCAACGAGGACGGCAAGGCGGCGTTGGAAACGCTGTCCACGTCGTGCGTCGGTGACGGCATCGCGCGCTTCGCCTTCCGCCGCAGCGCCGAGTGGACCACCACCGGCCAGACCCTCGGCGAGGTCGCCGAGGCCGAGCCCGCGGTGCGGGACGTCCTCGACGACCAGCTCATCGGCACCAGGAAGCCGGCCACGGCCGTCCGCGTCGTCACCGGCGTGCAGGACGACGTCGTGCCGCACGACCAGGCCCGGCAGCTCGCCGTGGACTGGTGCGACCAGGGCGGAGAGGTCACCTACCAGCCCATCCAGGTCCCGGATCTCGGCAAGGGCCTGATGGTCAACCACATCACGCCGCTGCTGGCCGACCAGACCAACGCGATCTCGTGGCTCACCGACCGCCTCTCCGGAGCGGCGGCGATCAACAACTGCAACACCCTGCCGGACCAGCCCTGACCGATCCGCATCACCAGGGGTCACGAGCGCGCGCTCGTGACCCCTGATGCGTGAGTGGCCGCGACCGCCCAACGCGACTGGCGAACTCAGCGCGGGGTGAGGGCATCTGCTGCTGGGGTGTTCGGCGTGGCCGTGTACATCACCAGCTGGAGGTTGCTGCCCGCCAGCAGCAGGGTTTGCAGGTCGAAGTCGAGCACGCCCAGGCGGGAGTGGTGCAGGCGCTTGCGGAGCGTCGTCCTCGGGCGCACGTCGTGGTCGCGCCAGGCAGCGGCGAAATCGGGGCTGCGGGCGGCGAGCTCGTTGATCAGCTCGCTCAGCGCGCGGTCGGTCGGGTAGCGGGCGCTGGCCGTGCGCAGCTGGGCCGCGGTGTGCTGGACGAACTCGCCCTCCTCGCCGGGCGGAGCGGAGCAGAGCATGTCGCGCAGCAGGAGCGGCAGCTTCAGCGCGTTGCGGTCCTCGGCCGGGATCCGGCCGAAGTCGGTGATCAACGCGACCGCCGCGTCGTTCCAGGCCACGATGTCCTGCCGCTCGTCGACGAGGTAGGCCGGGATGTGGCCGAGCTGGTCGAGCATCCGGCGGGTCTCGGCGGGCACGGGCCGACGTTCGCTGGTGGCGGGCGGGATCTGCCCGGCCAGCCGCGCCACGTGCTCGCGCTCGGCGTCGGTGAGCCGCAGCGCCGTGCTCAGCGCCGCCAGCACCTCGGGCGACGGGTGCGAGACGCGGGCCTGTTCCAGCCGCTCGTAGTAGTTGACCGAGATGCCCGCTTGCGCGGCGACCTCCTCGCGGCGCAGACCGGGAGTGCGCCGGGCCCGCTTCCCCGGCGGGTCGACGGCGGCCGGGACCCGATCCGGGTGCAGCGACTCCCTGCGCCTGCGCAGGAAATCGGCCAGGTCAGCTCTGCTCACCCGATCAGAATGGCACGGCCCGGCGGGCTTGGGCACCCACTGGCGGTCCGGGGCTCAGCGGGCAGTTCCCCACCGGCACCGCCGCGACCAGGCTCGGTGGCACGACCCGATGAGCGCTGGAGGGAAAATGCCGCGCACTCCTGAAGAGACGATGCGCAGACTGCTGGATCTGATGCTGCGCGAGGACACCGACGCCGTGGCCGACCTGTGGGCCGAGCACGGCATCACGGAGTTCCCGTTCGCCGCGGGGAATTCGCCGCGCAGCCTGGCCGGACGCGAAGAAGTCCGCCGGTACCTCGCCGGATTCCCGCAGCTGTGCGACATGCGGGAAGTCCACGCGTTCACCGCGCACCGCACGCAGCGGCCGGACACCGCGATCGTCGAGTACCGCGCGACCGGGCGCTCGCTGCGCACCGGGAAGCCCTACCGGATGGACTACGTCGTGGTGATCACCGTCGAGGACGGGCTGATCACCCGCTTCCGGGACTACTGGAACCCGCTGGCCAACGCCGAGGCGTCCGGAACGCTGCCCGAGCTGGTCGCATCGCTGAACTCGGAGGTCGCCCGATGACCGTTCTCGTGACCGGCGGAACCGGGAAGACCGGGTCCGCCCTGGTGGAACTCCTGCGCGCCGACGACGTTCCGGTGCGGGTGGCCAGCCGCAACCCGGTGATCGGCGACCCGAGCTCGATCCGGTTCGACTGGCACGACCCGGCCACGCACGCGCCCGCGCTGCGCGGCGTGGATTCGGTCTTCCTCGTGGCTCCGGTGAACTCGGTGGACCCGATGCCGCTGGTCGCGCCGTTCCTCGCCGAGGCGAAGCGCCTCGGGGTGACCCGCGTGGTGCTGCTGGGTTCGGCCATCGTGCTGCCGAACGCGCCCAGCGCGCTGGAGATGGCGGACGCGGTCCGAGCCCAGCCGGGCTGGGTCGTGCTGCGCGCGTCGGCGTTCATGCAGAACTTCCTCAGCCCGCACCCGGTGGGCGAGCGGATCCGGCGGCACGGGGAGATCCGCACGGCAGCGGGGGACGGACGGGTCGGGTGGATCGACGCGCACGACATCGCCGCCGCCGCGTTCGCCCTGCTGCGGCCCGGCGCCGAACGCGCAGGTCAGAGCGACTACCTGCTGACCGGTCCGAAAGCTCTGAGCTACCGGGACGCCGCGGCGATCATCACCGCCCGCACCGGTCGTGAGGTCCGCGTGTTGGAGATCGGAACGGACGAGCAGGTCGCCCACTACCGGGCTTCGGGTGTCTCGGAGGAGTTCGCGTCGAGCATCGCGGCGGTGGAGGACGGCATCCGGGATGGCCGGGACGACCAGGTGAGCACCGCGGTTCTCGACCTGACCGGCCGCCCGCCCCGGTCCTTCGAGGAGTTCGCCGACGTCCACGCGGCGGCGTGGTCCGACGCGTGACCAGGCCGCAGCGGCACGGTCCCGCTCTCCTTCGAGCGCGGCGGTCAGCGTCTCCGTGATCGTGAGTTCCCTGAGGATCACCACGGGATCGCGTTGAGCAGACCGGCGCTGAAGGCGCCCAGGGCCACCGCTGCCGAGACCGCGGCGAGGACGTTGGTCTTGCGCTGGCGGCTCATCGACCGGAGGGAGTTCGACTCCGCACGCGAATCCATCCGAGCCAGCCTGCTGGCGATCGAGTTCAGCGCGTCCGCTCCCTCGCCCCCGGGCACCGGCTGCGAGGGGGCGGGCAGCGGTGAGTAGCCCTGGTCGTACCCGGACCCGGGCGGCGCCGCGGGAGCTCCGCCGAAGGCCGGGAACGGCTCCTCGTCATCGGTGGCCGGCGCGGGGGTGACGCACGGATCGGTGTCCTCGAACGCGCTGATCGCGACGGCGCCGGACCGGTCGGGGCCGGTGTCGCGGCGGAGGCTGGCGGACTCCATCGTCGCGGTGATGGCCCGCAGCTCGGCGACGACCATCTGCATGGCCCGCGACGCCTCGCGAGCCTGCCGCTCCTGCTCGCGCTGCTGCTTCCAGCTGAGCCGGAACGCCCAGATCGACAGCAGCGTGGCCGGGATGGCCAGCACGAACGATCCGATGCTGCCGAGCCAGGAGGTCGTCTCCAACGGGCTCACCGGGTCCTGCGTCAGAAACCACCGCACGCGGCGAAGATTACCGGAACGCGCGCGGCGAAAACTGCTGTTCGAGGGCTTCGCGGGTCTGCGGCGGATCGGTGGACGCGGGTGCAGAATCGGAGCACGTCCAACCGAGGGGGCTCGTTGCGATGCCCGAGTTGTTGCCCGCTCTGCCCGATGAGACCTTCCGGCGCGTGCTCTGCGTCGTCGCACACCCGGACGACATGGAGTACGGCACCTCAGCGGCCGTCGCGCGCTGGAGGTCCCGGGGCATCGACGTCGGATACCTGCTGCTCACGCACGGTGAAGCGGGCATGCCCAACCCGCCTGAGGAGACCGCGTCGCTGCGCTTGGCCGAGCAGCGGGCGGCGTGCGAGACGGTCGGCGTCGAACACCTCACCGTGCTCCAGCACCCCGACGGCGTGCTGGTCTACGGCCTGGACCTCCGCCACGACATCTGCCGCGAGATCCGGCGCTTCAAGCCGGACGCCGTGGTCGGCACGCCGTACGAGATCGAGACACCGATGGGGTTCAACCAGTCCGACCACCGCGTCGCGGGACTGGCGACCATCGACGCGATCAACGACGCGGGCAACCGGTGGATCTTCCCCGAGCAGATCGACGACGACGGCCTCGACACGTGGAGCACGCGGTGGTTCCTCCTGCCGGGGATGGTCGGCGAGCTGGACGCGACGCACGGCGTGGACGTCACCGGCAGGCCGATGCAGCTCGGCGTCGCCTCGCTGGAAGCCCACGGCGCGTACCTGGCCGCGATCCCGGAGCACCCCGCCCCGGCGGACTTCATCCCGAAGATCCTGGCCGCCAACGGAAAGCTCCTCGGCACAGAGCACGCCGTCCTCTTCCGAGCCTTCGACCGCCACTCCCCTCCAGACTTCCTCGAAGACCTGGCTTAGGGGTCTCGTGGTTGCTTTGCGTGGCGGTGCGGGTAGCGGAACCTGAGCGGCTTCGCGGACTCCGTGCGCCGCTCCTGATGTATGTCCAATACACGGCGTCACGGCGTACTCGCCACGAAGCCGCTGAAGAAACCGCGGCGGTGCCGGTTGAGTCCCGCACTTGAAACTGCGGCTCCGCCGCATCCCCATGCATTTCCTTGGGCGCTGTGAGCTGCGTCGTGGTCCGACGCAGCTCACAACGGATTCGGCGGGCTGTTCTGCCGAAAGCGGTGTGGGGCAGTGGGGTTCGCCGTAGTCTGGTTCTGGAAGGTCGTGGGACAGCTGGGGGTGGCGTGACGCTCGTCGGGCGGGACGATTCGTTGCGCGTTCTGGCCGATGCCACCTCGGCCGCGAAGGTCGGGCAGGGGTCGTTGGTCGTGGTGCGGGCTGATCCTGGCATCGGAGTCACGGCCCTGCTGGAAGCGCACCTCGCGGCGATGCGCGACTCCGGACTGCACCTCCACCGGGTTCCGGTGCTGCGGCCGAGCGGACGCACATCGCTGTCGGCCGGAACACCGGACTGGGACGAGCCCGCCGTGGTCGTCATCGACGACCTCCACCACGCCGACGACGACACGCTGCTGACGTTGCACGGCCTCGCCGAGGAGGTCTACGGCCGCCCGCTGCTGGTCGTGGCAGGTCGGCATCGCGGCGTCGCACCGGAGCGCTTCGCCGCGCTCGACCGGTTCGCCATCGTGCACGACCTCGCCCCGCTGGACGACGACGCCGTCAGCGCGATGCTCCAGGGACCGTCGCCGAACGCGGCCGACGCCGGGGGGAACCCGTGGCTGCTGAGCCGGATCGACGACGCGGACAGGGTCGCGCAGGTGACGTCGTGGGCCGCGGACCTGGCCGGGTCCGACGTCGGCGTGCTGCGCTGCGCCGCCCTGCTCGGCGACGCCGCCTCCGTCGACGACCTCGCCGCGGTGGCCGCTGCGACGCCGACCGACGTGCTCTCCGCCGTCGGCAGGATGTCCGCGCGAGGCTTGGTCGACGAGTCCGGCGGCGAGGTGCGGGTGCGATATCCGCTGGTGCGCGACGACATCGCCGCCGCATCGACGGGCTTGCGCGGCTCGGTGGCTCGCGCGCTCGCCGACCGGGGAGCACCCGCCGAGCGCGTGGCCGACCACCTCGTGCACGCGCCGGTGGACCCCTGGACGGTGGACTGGCTCGCCGCACGCGCCCACCAGCTGACCTCCCGAGCCACCCCGGCCGTGGCGCGACTGCTGGAACGGGCGGTGGCCGCGCTGCTGCCCGGCGACCCGCGGTTGCCCGAGCTGCGGGTGGCGTGGGTCGAGGCGCTGCTGTGGAGCGGACGGACCGAGCAGGCGCGCAGGGTCGCCTCCGAAGGTCTGCTGGCCGACCCGGACGAGCCCATCCGGCACCGGCTGCTCGTCGTGCTGGGCGTCATCGCCAACGGTGAGTTCGACGCCGAAGCGGCCCTCGCGGTCTGGGAAACCGAACGGCGCGAAGGGGAACTGCCCGCACGCCTCGCCGCGCTCGACGCCTACGCCCACCTGCTGGCCGGAGACCTGGAAGCCACCCAACGCGCGGTCGCCCGGGCCGGTCGGGCAGCTGGCGACGACCCGCTCGTGGAGGTCTACCTGTGCAACGTCCGCGCCATCGGGCAGTGCCTGCTCCGCGACTACGCCGCGGCCGGTGACCAGCTGGATCGAGCCTCGGTTCTGCTGGAGGTCTCCGCCTACGACCGCGCGCAGTGGCTGATGTCGCGGTTGCTGCGGGCGGTGCTGCAGAACCTCGAACACGACCCCGCCGTCACCGAGACCATCGAGCAGGCGCGCCCGGTCGCCCGCGAACTCGGCCTGGGCTTCCTGCCGTGGACGCACACCATCGCCGCCGTGACGGCGCTCAACTTCGGCGAGTGGGACCGGGCGCTGGCCGAGGTCGAGGACGGGCTGGCGCTTCCGCACCAGCACGGCATGGCGGGACCGCTGCACGCGGTCGCGGCCACCATCCTGCTGAACCGCGGCGACCTGCCGACCGCGCGCGTGCACGCCGAACTCGCCGACGAAGCCGACCTGTACGGCGTGGCGATGTTCTACGAGTCCTTGATGATGGTCACCCGCGCCGTGCTGGCCGGCGTCGACGGCGACCTGAAGCGGGCGGTCGACATCGTGCGCGACGTCGTCGACCACGACGTCGGGATGCGCCACGACCGCTCGGTCGCCCCGGTCTGCGTCCCGCTGGTGCGCATCGCCGTCGCCGGGGGTGAACGCGACCTCGCCCGCCGCCTCATCGACCGGATGCGGGAGTGGAGCGACGAGGACGACAGCAGGATCGGCTACTGCACGGGCCTGGTCGACCGCGACGTGGACCGGCTGCTCGCCGCCGCGCAGGACTTCGCCGACAACAGCACCCCGCTCGCCGCCGCGCAAGCCGCGCAGGACGCGGCGGTGGCGCTGGCCGCCTCCGGCAGGTCCGATGCCGCCAAAGCCGCCTACCAGAGCGCGATCGACGGGTTCGCCGCGATGGCTGCCCACCGGGAGATCGATCGGACCGCCGCCCACCTGCGCTCCTACGGGGTGCAGCTGGGCGCGTCCGGCCCGCGCGGACGCCCCAAGCACGGCTGGGACAGCCTCACCGGCGCCGAGGTGCGGGTGGTCGAGCTCGTCGCCCAGGGGCTGACGAACCGCGAGGTCGCCGAGCGGCTGATCCTGTCCGTGCGCACGGTCGATTCCCACGTGTCGCGCATCCTGCGCAAACTCGACTGCGCGTCCCGCCTCGAACTAGCGGTCAAGTACCGAGACCGCTCTTAGGGCCACGTGGCGTGGTTGCTCTGGTTGGCGGTGCGGGTGGCGGAACCTGCGGCGGTGCCGTGCTGAGTCCCGCACTTGAAGCAGCGGTTCCGCCGCATTTCTGACCCGTCTCCGCGCGAACATCAGCAACATCACCGATGTTTCGGGGGCCGCCTTCTGGTGATCTTTCGGTACCGCGCTGGAGGGGCGCCGCTGGCATGGGGGCAGCGGGCGCTTTTCGCCTTCCAGCGCCGCGACTTCGGCCGCGGGTACCGGCCGATCAGAGGAAGGCGGAACCGGACATGACCGAATCCGGAGAGGTGAACGTCGTCGCCGCGGCGTCCGCGGGGGTGCAGGACCTGGCGAGGGCGACCACGTCCGTGCTCGAGGAGGCCGGGCCGGTCGGCGAGGTGGGAAAACCCGTCGTGCGCACCCTCACCAACGTGTGGGAGGGCTACTTCGGCTCGCCGATCCCGCCCGAGGGCACCAACTGGAACGCCTACACCCACGAGCAGCTGTACGCGATGGTGTGGGAGAACGCCGACGTCGCCGACGTCACCGGTGTCGCCGACGAATGGGGCAGGCACAGCACCGAACTCGCCGGCCACGCCGATGCGATGCAACGGCACCGGGTGGAGATCGGCACGCACTGGAACAGCGAGTCCGCCGATGCGGCCACCAGCAGGCTCGGGCAGATCGGTGACCGGACCTCCGGCGTGGGGGAGCGGGCGAGCACCGTGTCCGACGCCGCCCAGAACGCGGGCGACGCGCTGGCTTCCGCCCGGAAATCGATGCCGCCACCGCCCGGGGACGCGACCGGAGCCGTGATGGGCACCGGCGTCGCCGGGGCGGGCGCGGGTGCGGTGGTCGGCGGTGTCATCGGTGCCGCTGCGGGAGGTGTCGGCGCGGTGCCCGGCGCCATGATCGGCGCGGCCGTCGGTGCCGCCGCGGCCGGCGGGACCAGCATGTTCCTGGCCTCCGCCAACGCCGCCGAGAAGAAGGCGGAGGCGGTGCACGTCATGTCGCAGTACGAGGCGGCGTTGCGGCGCAGCAGTGCCGCGATCGCTCCGGCCGAAGCGCAGGGCGCCGGCTGGGGGTCGGCGCCCGCGTCCACCTCGGCGGCGGGGTTCTCCGGCGCGGGTGGAGCGGCCACCGGCGGTGGAGTGCCGTGGGCGAAGTTGGTCGGTGGCGCCGATCCGCTGGGCGGAGCGGGCCGCGCGGGCGCGGGGCTCGGACTGGTCGGTGCGCGGGGCCTGTTCGGCGGACCGGGCGCGTCCGGTGCCGGTGCGAACGGGGCGGCGCCCGCCCGGGGAGCCGCCGGTGGTGAGGACGACGAGCAGGTGCACGAGAACAAGCTGCCCACGATCGACCACGGACTTTTCGACGACGACCGACCGGCCAGCGCGCCGGTCATCGGCTGAGAGGGGAGCGGACCGTTGAGCGGATACCGAGTCACCACCGAGAACCTCGCCGCGCAGGTCGGAGAGCTGTCCGAGGTCGGGGACCAGACCGAGCGACTGGTGAGCTCCGCGCGGCAGCTGGCCGAGCGGATGCCGATGCTGGGCACCGCGCCACCCGCTCTGCACCTGGCGACGCGGTTGCGGCAGAGCGCCGGCGAGTCCGGGCTGTCCCACGAGATCACGGCGGCGCGCACCGAGCTCGGCGACTTCCGCAGCGCGCTGCACGAGACCGCCACCGGCTACGAGAACACCGACACCGCCGCCGCGGACGCGTTGCGCGGCACCGAGGGGACGGCGACATGACGACCGCGCTCACCCGTCCGCGCAGCGACGGGATCCACTTCGGACAGATCGAGCTCGACCTGCTCGCCTCGCACGCCGGGGTGAACTGGCCGTTCCCGCTGCGCATCCCGTCGTTCGGGCGCATCGCAGGGGAGCGGGAGGTGCTGTTCGCCGCGGCCGGGCACACGCTGCGGGCGCGCGGGCTCGCCGACACCGACGGCCCGGCCGGAGCCGCCGCCGAACTCCTCGACGCGCTCCGGCAGCACCGGGGCACCGTCGACCTGGTGGTGATCGGGGCGTCCGGGGCGACGGGTGTGCTGGCGATGGTCTACCGATCCTCGGCGCTGATCTTCGAGCAGCCGCTGGACGACGATCCGGCCACCACCGTGCGGATCCGCCGCATCACCGCGAACGCCCTGGTCGACGAGCTCTTCGCGCTCGTGCCGGAGCGGGAACCGGCGAAGTCGATGCCGATCAACCTCCCGCAGCGCGTGGTGGACGACGTCGCCGAGCTCGACCGGATCGACGACGACAGCACCAAGCGGCGGCGCTTCCGCGAACTGGTCCGGGACTGCGGTGGCGATCCCGGGGTGCTGGACCGGCTGGTGAGCGTGCTCCCGGCGCTCACCGGTCGCGGACAGCTCGGCGCCACCCGGCGCACCGGCGGCGGTCACCGGCGTCAGGGGCAGGAACTGTCCTGGTTGGACGGTCCGCACGGGCGGCTGCGGGTGAGCCGGACCGATGGCGGCTGGGTGAGCATCAACCCGCTGCGACCAGCGGTCGTGCGCGCGGCGCTGGCGGACGTGGTCGCGATCGCTCGCGAACAGCGCTGACCTTCGAGAGGAATCACGGTGAACTCAGCACAGCAGTGGCTCGCGGACTACGACGCGACGCTGGCGCGCGCCGCGGCCGACGCGAAGGCCGCCGGAGCCGCGCTCGGGCAGGTCAGCGGCACGGCGTCCTCGCCGCGCGGGGAGATCTCGGTGCAGGTCGGGCCCAGCGGTGCGCTGGTGGACATCCGGCTGACCCCGGCGGCCCGCGCGATGGAGGCCGAGAAGCTCGCCCAGCTCATCCTCGCGACCACGCAGCAGGCGCAGCGGATGGTGGGCACGCACGTCATGGAGATCATGACCGACTACCTCGGCGACGGCCCGGCCCTGGACTTCGTGCGGGACAACATGCCCGTCGACACCGGAGAGCCGGAGCCTCAGGACGACGACGACTTCTTCGACAACCCAAGGGTGATCGTCTGATGAGCACCGAGTTCCACGTCGACCACGAGCAGATCCGGGCCCACGCCGGAACCGTGGCGCGCCTGTCCGACGGCCTGTCGGCCGCGGCCGGTGCCATGACCGGCGGCCCGGCGAGCAACGCGCTCGGCACGTTCATGGAGTTCGCCACCGTCGGGCTCGGCGACGCCATCTCCCAAGCCGCCCGAGCGGTGTCGTCCGCATCCGGAGCGCTGGACAGCGTCAGCCGGGGGCTGGCCGGAAGTGCCGAGGACTACCAGCGCGCCGATGACGAGGGTGTCGCGGCGCTGCGCGGTGGGGAAGCCTGATGAGCGTGGACCTGAGCCTGCCGCTGGGTTCGGCGGGCACCATGCGGTTCGTCGCCGACGTGCGCTCCACCAACGACGCGGTCCGCGGCGGCGGGTGGGACTCCGGCGACTACGGTTCCGAGCCCGCCGGTGGCACGAGCGACCCGCTGTCGGCGCTGGCCGGGTCGGGATTCGGTTTCCTGGCCGACCTGGTGCCGTTCCTGGGCGAGCCGTTGCAGCAGCTCGCGGGCGATCCGGGCGCGGTCGCCTCCAGCGCGCAGAGCCTGCGGGACACCGGGAGCGGCGTCGCTTCGATCTCCGATTCGTACGGTCAGGCGGCCGGTCCGGAGACCAGCGGCTGGTCGGGCGCCGCCGCCACCGAGTACCTCAAGACCGCGGCCGAGCTCGTCGGCGGTCTGCGGGGGATCGGCGAGGCCGGCACCGGTCTCGGTGAGGCCCTGGCCGGCATGGGCGATGCGGTCGTCAAGACCGCCAACGAGGTCACGGTCCTGGTCAACGAGGCGGTGGGCCGGATCGTCGTCATCATGAACCAGGCCATCGCCGCCGCGCAGGCCACCTTCGGCGGGAGCATCGCGGCGGCGATCCCGCAGGTCGTGCAGATCGCGACCGAGTGCGGCGTCCGGATCTCGGGGCACATGGGCAACCTGCTCGCCAGCGCGCAGGGCCTGCTGGGGCACGTCGACGAGGTCATGAAGGTGGTCGGGGCCATCGGCGGCGTCGTCTCGAAGATCGCCGACCAGGCGCAGCAGGTCACCGCCGGATCGGCGGCTCCCGGTGGTTCCGCCGCCGCGATGGGCGAGCCGGGTTCGGTTCCCGCCGGCTCAGGGGCGTCGAGCTCGCCCGGCCTGACCAGCGCGGCCTCGATGCCCGGCGGTGCGGGCGCGCCGCAGATGACCCCGAGCCCGGGAGGTGCGGCGCAGGCCGGACCGGTTCCGGGGATTCCCGTCGCAGGAGGCGCGAATCCGGCCGCCGCGGGGGTCTCGGCCAGCGGTGCCGGTGGCTTCCTGCCGCCGATCACCCCGCAGCGCAAGCAGCAGGAGTCAGAACCCGAGCGCACCTCGTCGCCGTCGGCGCGGCTGTCGGGCGAGCTCGACCCCCCGGAACGGGACGATCCCCGGTACGGCACGCACCACTCCGGTCGCTGACTCCGCGCCCGCCGTCGCCGGGTGGAGCTGAGACCGGCTGGTCCAACGCTCATTCCTGCTGGTATCGGGCTCTGTAGGAGCTGGGTTCGGCAGGCGGTTCGGGCTCGGACTCGTGGAGGCCGAGCTGGACCGAGCGGCGGATCTGGTCGCGGTTCTCGCGGACGACCTCGGTGAAGAAGCGATCGGTGCGCTCGTCGTTGAGCACGTCGAGGATGACCCGGATCGTGGTGTCCACGATGGACTTGACGATCTCGTCGTGGAACGGGAGGTGCTTGATCCGGCCCACCTGCTGGTCGTTCTTGAGCTTCTCGGTGACGATCTCGCGCAGCACCTCGCGGTGCTCGCCCAGCGAGCGTGCGACGTTCTCGGGGTAGTGGCCGGTTTCGACGACCTTGACGACCTCGTCCAGGACCGCGACCGTGATCGGCTTCTTGATGGCCAGCACGATCGGCCGGGAGAACCGCTCGATCACCCGTTGCGTGATGCGTTCGCCGAAGGCGCGGTCGGCGGTGCGGGCCAGGCGCATCAGCAGCACGACCACGCGCAGCAGCCGGAATCCGCGCAGCGCGGGGTGCGCGACCGGGATCATGCCGAGGATCTCGTACCAGCTCTGCAGCGGGAACCGCCGGTTCCACGAGTGCTCGCGCCACCGCCACAGGAACTCGGCGAAGAAGACGCCGCAGATCGCCGTGTCGATGACGAACACCGCGTGCGCGGTCTCGTGCGTCGTGTCGAAGAACGTGGCGTAGCAGAGCAGCCCGAGCGAGAACACCGCGAGCACGAGCATGGCGATGTCCAGCGTGGACGTCCGGCGGGGTGCCTCGGTTGCGCTGGTCATGGTCGTGATTGTGTCTCACGTTCCCACCGGGACCGGACCACCCGCGCCGGACGCGGCGGTACCGCGTCAGATCCGCATCGGTTCCCGGGCGAAGTGGCGATTCGCGCTCGGCTGGAACATCAGCGCGGTCGCGGCCACGACTCCGCCGATGTGGATCAGCCTGACCAGCAGGAACGGCCACGCGAACGGCCCGTCTCCACCGAGCGCGCCCAGCAGCGCTCTCCCGCCGGAGATCTCGAGCGCGGCGGGCACGGCCATCGAGGTGAGGCCGAGAACGCTGAGCATCACCGTCAGCGCGCTTCGCGCCCAACGCCTGCCGCGCGCGAAGTGGAAGATCAGCACGCCCGCGATCGCGAACACCGGCAACCGGATCGCGAGCTGGGACGCCACGTCGGAGCCGAGCGCGTCCTCGCTCATGGCCCGCAGCACGGCCAAACCCGACTCGACCACGCCGCAGGCCACGGCGATCGTCCAGGCCGTGGTGGCGCGTCGGACCGAAGCTGGTGCGTTCATGCCGATCAGTCAACGCCGTGCGCGCGTCCGGCGCCTCCGGTACATCCCCGGCAACGGCCCTTACGCCCTTCGCGCGGTCAGCTGGTCATCACCGCGCGGCGGACGGTGTCGCGGAGGAGTTCGCGGCGACGCTGGTGGTCCTCCTCGGGTTCGTCGGCGGAGGCGGCGTAGACGTTGCTGACCGGCGACCAGGCCATGGACATCGAGATGACCAGCGCCATCACGTCGAACGGGTCGCCCGGGACGACCTGGCCCGCCGCCTGGGCCTCGGCGATGGTGCGGAGCTTGTGGTCGTTGCGCTGATCGGCGTCGGCCAGCAGGGGACCGGTGGGGCGCCGCTCCATGCGCGACCAGGTGGCCAGCCGGATGAGGTCGGGGCGCAGCAGGTAGTCGTCGTAGAGCCGCACGGCCCAGTCGGCGAGGTCTGCGCTGATCGGCACGGCGTTGACGATCCGGTCCAGGGATGCCGTGAAGATCGCGTCGAACAGGGCCTCCTTGTTGCCGAAGTAGCCGTAGAGCTGGGCCTTGTTGGTGCGCGCGGTGGCCACGATCCGCTCGATGCGCGCGCCTGCGATGCCGTGCTCGGCGAACTCCTGGGTGGCGACCTCGACGATCCGGTCCCGGGTGGCGGCTCCGCGCGAGGTCAGGGGCTTGTCGACCATTCCAGCAGGTTAGCAAACAGAACAGTTGGTTTGCTTTCCTCCCGGTCCGGGTCTAGCTTGAATAGACAGAACAGTCTGTTTGGAGGAGTTCCGATGAGGACCACGGCAGGATGGCGAGCGGACGGACCCGCGGAGAAGCTGAACCGGGTGTCCCTTCAGCGGCGCGACCTGCGCGCCGACGACATCGCCGTGCGGGTCGACCACTGCGGGGTCTGCCACACCGATCTGCAGAGCATCAACGCGGCGCGAGGTCCGGTCGTGCCCGGGCACGAGTTCACCGGGACCGTCACCGAGGTCGGCGCGAAGGTGACCCGGTTCGCCGTCGGAGACCCGGTCGCGGTCGGCAACATCGTCGACTCCTGCGGCGAGTGCGCGATGTGCCGCGCGGGGCAGGAGAACTTCTGCCACGAGTTCCCGACCCTGACCTACGGCGGAACCGACCGCCACGACGGGACGACCACCCTCGGCGGCTACACCCGCGAGCACGTGGTCCGGGACGCCTTCGCCTACGCCCTTCCCGCCGGGCTCGACGCGGCCGCCGCCGCGCCACTGCTGTGCGCCGGGATCGCGGTGTGGGAACCGCTGCGGTCCCTCGGCGTCGGCCGCGGAACGCGGGTGGCCGTCGCCGGTCTCGGCGGTCTCGGGCATCTGGCGGTGAAGTTCGCGGTCGCGCTGGGCGCCGAGGTCGCGGTCATCAGCCGGACGCCCGGCAAGCTCGACGACGCCCTGCGGCTCGGTGCCCGGGATCTGCTCGTCTCCACCGACGAGGCGCGGATGGCCGCGTCGCGGGAGCGGTTCGACGTCATGATCGACACCATCTCCGCAGCGCACGAACTCGGCCCCTACCTGCGGCTGGTGGCGATGGACGGTGCGCTCGCGCAGGTCGGTCACCTCGGTCCGGTCTCAGTGGACACGATGGACCTGCTGATCGGACGCAAGAAGCTCACCTCCGCCGGCAGCGGCGGACGCCCGGCGACGCAGGAGATGCTCGACTTCTGCGCCGAGCACGACATCACCGCCGACGTCGAGGTCCTGCCGTCATCGCAGGTCAACGAAGCCCTGGAACGCCTGAGCCGCAACGACGTCCGCCACCGCTTCGTCCTCGACATGTCCGACCTGGACTGAAGTTCCTCGCCCTGCCAACGACTGCCCTCCGCGCCGCAGCTGATCGTGATTCGGGGGTCGTCCACCGGCACCTGCTGCTCGTGCCGGACCTTTCCGACGCAGCTGCGGAAGTCGACGTGAGCGGGGGTGAGTTGTCCGCGACGGCTTTCGCGCTCACCCTGGTGAGGTGGACAGCGAGAGCTACGCCCGCTTCCTGCCGGATTCCTACCGACGGCGTGCCTCCGAAGTGGAGCCGACGTCGACCTGGTGGCACTGGCGGGACGGTCGCGTGCACATCGCGCGGGTGGCGGCTCCGGAGGCGTCCGCGCGGGTCGTGGTGATCCACGGTGCGGCCGGTCATGCGGGGGCGTTGTGGCCGGTGTGCGCGCCGATCGCGGGCATGGCCGACCTGCTGCTCGCCGACCTGCCGCCCTACGGCAACACCGCCGTGCCGCGTCCGCACCGGATCCGCTACGGCGACTGGGTGGAGCTGCTGTGCGAGCTCGTCCTCGCCGAGCGGCGGCGCGACGACCGGCCGCTGGTGCTGCTCGGCGCGAGCATGGGCGGGATGCTGGCCTACGAGGTCGCCGCCCGCACCGGGCAGGTGTCGGCGGTGGTCGCGACCTGCCTGCTCGACCCGGCTGACGCCGAGGCCCGCCGTCGGGCCGTCCGCGCTCCGCTCGGTTCGATCCCGCCGGGTGGTCTCGGCGTGCTGGAACGGCTCGTCGGCGGTGTCCGGGTGCCGATGCGGTGGCTCGCCGACGTGCGCAAGATCAGCCGCGACCCGCAGCTCGCCGCGCTGTGCGCGGCCGACCCGCGAGGTGGCGGCGTCAAGATCCCGATCGGCCTGCTCACCAGCTTCGTCCGCTACGGCCACACCCCGCCGGAGGACTTCGGCTCGGTCCCGCTCGTCCTCGCCCACCCAGCAGCCGACGACTGGACCCCGCCGGAGTTCAGCCTGCGCTTCCTCGACCGGGTCAAGAGCCCGACCACGGCCGTGATGCTGGACGACTGCGGCCACTACCCGGCGGAAGAACCAGGCCTGACCCACCTGGCCGAAACCCTCTACACCCTGGTGGGCAACACCCTCGAAGAGCACGCCGAACCCTGACCCGCCGGACCCCGGCCGGCTCTCGGCCCGTCCGGTCCCGCCGCGGGTGACCCGATTACGGCCGCGATCGGGAACCCGAAAACGGCGGTATTCCGGGTTCGACCCTGAATACCGCCGTAATCGGGGGCCTGAACACCGCCGCAATCCGTCCCACCCACCCCCGGTTGTCGGGGTGGGACGGGGGGTTACTTGAGCTCGGCGCTGGACTTGCCGAGGAGGCGGCGGGCGACGATGAGCTGCTGGATCTGCTGGGTGCCCTCGAAGATGTCGAGGATCTTCGAGTCGCGGGCCCACTTCTCCAGCAGCGACTCCTCGGTGTAGCCGACGGTGCCGCAGAGCTCGACGCAGCGCAGGGTGATGTCGACGACCGAGCGGCCGGCCTTGGCCTTGGCCATCGACGCCTGCAGCGAGTTCGGCTTGCGGTTGTCGGCCATCCACGCGGCCTGCAGCGTCAGCAGGTACGCGGCCTCGTAGTCGGCCTCCAGCTGCAGGTACGCAGCAGCGGCGGCGTGCTGGGAGTTGGCCGGGCGGTCGTAGTCGACCGTTACGCCCGCCTCGGCGAGGACCTTCGCGGTCTCCTCCAGCGCGGCCCGCGCCACGCCGATGGCCATCGCGGCGACCAGCGGCCGGGTGTTGTCGAAGGTCTGCATGACCCCGGCGAACCCGGACTTGGTGTCGATCTCCGGGGAACCGAGCAGGTTCTCCTTCGGCACCCGGCAGTTGTCCAGCCGGATGACGGCGGTGTCGGAGGCCTTGATGCCGAGCTTGTGCTCCAGGCGCTCGACCTTGATGCCCGGACGGGTCTTCTCCACCACGAACGACTTGATCGCCGCGCGGCCGAGGGACTTGTCCAGCGTCGCCCACACGACCACGGTGTCGGCGCGTCCACCGGCGGTGACGAAGATCTTCTCGCCGTTGAGGACGTACTCGTCGCCGTCGCGCTCGGCGGTGGTGGTGATGTTGGCCGAGTCGGAACCGGTGTGCGGCTCGGTGATGGCCATCGCCGCCCACACCTGC
Organism: Saccharopolyspora karakumensis; assembly: GCF_004349225.1. Classification (NCBI taxonomy): domain Bacteria; kingdom Bacillati; phylum Actinomycetota; class Actinomycetes; order Pseudonocardiales; family Pseudonocardiaceae; genus Saccharopolyspora; species Saccharopolyspora karakumensis. Next base: position 105,091 of record NZ_SMLA01000006.1, on the reverse strand, counting down.
GCGAAGCGCTTGGCCTGCTCCTCGTTGGCGACCGAGGCGATCGCCGCGTTGCCCAGGCCCTGGCGCGGCATGGCCAGCAGCATCGCCACGTCGCCCCAGCACATCTCGATGGTGCCCAGCACCAGGTTCAGGTTGGCGCCGTTGCGGTTGCCCTTGGCGGCGTCGTCGCCGCCCTTGCGCACGCCGGCCGCGCCCGCGCCGCCTTCACCGGAGGAGTTCAGCCCGTCCAGCAGCGCGGCGAGGGTGTCGAGCTCCTTGGGGTACTCGTGCTCGGCGCGGTCGTACTTGCGCGAGATCGGGCGGAACACCTCGGAAGCGGCCTGGTACGCCTGGTTGACCAGCGCGGTCGCCTTCTTCGGGACCTCAAGATTGATCATGAGAAAAGAGTCCTTCGCGTCTCGAAGGTCCTCAGACGAGGACCGCGCCTTCCATCACGCCGATGGACCGCAGGTCGCGGTACCAGCGCTCCACGGGGTGTTCCTTGGTGTAGCCGTGGCCGCCGAGCAGCTGCACACCCGCGTTGCCGATGAGCATTCCCTTGTCGGTGGCCAGCTTCCGGGCCAGGGCGGCTTCGCGGGCGAACGGCTTGCCCTGCTCGGCGCGCGCGGCGGCGCGCAGCGTGGTCAGCCGGATGCTCTCCAGCTCGATGCCGATGTCGGCGACGCTGAAGGCCACGGCCTGGCGGTGGCTGATCGGCTCGCCGAACGCGGTGCGCTCGTTGACGTAGGGGATGACGTAGTCGAGCACGGCCTTGCCGGTGCCGGCCGCGAGCGCGGCCCAGGCCAGCCGGGAGAGCCGGACGAGGTCGGTGAACACGTCGAGCTTGCCCTCGCCGAGCAGCGCGGTCACCGGGACGTCGACCTGGTCCAGGTGGACCTTGCCGGTCGCCGCCGAGCGCAGGCCCATGGCCGGTTCGGCTTCGACGGACAGCCCGGAGGTGGAGGACTCCACGAGGAACAGCGCGGGGCTTCCGTCGAGGTTCGCCGAGATGATGAACAGCTCGGCCTGCGCGGCGCGCGGGACCAGCGACTTCACGCCGGTGAGCTGGTAGCCCTTCGGGGTGCGCTTGGCGGTGGTGCTCGGCTTGAGCGGGTCGCCGAGCGCGACGTGCTCCTGGAGCGCCAGCGCGGCGGCGGGCACGTTCTCGCCGGCGAAGGCGGGCAGGTAGGTGGCCTGCTGGTCCTCGTCGCCCCACAGCGTGAGCGCGGTCGAGACTGCCGAGGGCGCGAGCACCGAGATGGCCAGGCCCATGTCGCCGTGCGCGAGGGCCTCGGTGACCAGCACGTTGGTGACCGCGGAGCGTTCGGTGCCGATGCCGCCGAGGGACTCGGGGATGCCGACCGCGCTGAGCCCCAGTTCGGCGGAGCGCTCCAGCAGGTCGGCCGGCGGGGCGAGCTTGGCGTCGGCGTCCACGGCGGCGGGCCTCAGCTGCTCGGCGGCGAACTCCTGGACCGTCTCGGCGATGAGCGACTGCTCCTCGTCGGGTTCGAGGTCGAAGAGGTCCTTGGCCGGGGCGGGGGTCAGGCGCGCGGGCTTGTTGTGGCCCTGGATCTTCTTGAAGGACCTGGTCGCGGCGCCGGCGGCCTTGAAGCCGGTCCTGGTGCCCGACTGCACCAGGGTCTCGAACTGCTTGCGCAGCCCGAACTTGTCGATGATCGGCGCGCTGGCGATCTTGGTCAGGGCGGCGAGGCCGAGGCCCATGGCGTCGCGCTTCCGAGCGCCGCCAGCCTGTCCCCGATGGGCGTTTGACACGGTGCGTCTCCAATCGGCCGGCTTCGGCCGGGCATTACCTACTGACGAGTAAAATAACGTGCCCCGGTGGCACCGCGCCAGAGAGGTCGATCACGGCTTGCTCGCTTGTGCGCGCCGTGGATGGTTGAGGAGCCCGTTTCCGGTGGCCGGTGAAGCGATTGACTAGTATCACTGGCCGATTGTGTAGCGGGGGTCACATGTCGTTGGAGCAGCTGTACTGGGCGCTGCTCGCTGGTGCCTTGGTGCTGCTGGCGGGTGTCGTGGGCACCCGCGTCGCGCGCGGGGCGGGCCTGCCCAGCCTGCTGCTGTTCCTCGCGCTTGGCGTGGTGCTCGGCGAGGACGGGATCGGCATCGACTTCGACGACGCCGAACTGGCCCGCAACCTGGGCACGACGGCGCTGGCGGTGATCCTCGTCGATGGCGGTCTGACCACGAAGTGGTCGGACGTGCGAAAACTCGTGGCACCCGCCGGGATCCTGGCCACCGTCGGCATCGGCGTCAGCCTCGTCGTCACCGCCGCGGGGGCGCACTTCCTGCTGGGCTTCGACTGGCAGCTGGCGCTGCTGCTCGGCGCGATCGTGTCCTCGACGGACTCCGCGGCGGTGTTCTCGGTTCTGCGGGTGCTGCCGCTGCCCCGGCGCGTGGCCGGACTGCTGGAGGCCGAGTCGGGTTTCAACGACGCCCCCACGGTGATCCTGGTGCTGCTGTTCAGCGTGACCCCGCTGGTGTTCTCGCCGGGACAGGTCATCGCGAGCCTCGGGTACCAGCTGAGCGTCGGGGCGCTGCTCGGGCTCGGCGTCGGGTTCCTGGGCGCCGTGGTGCTGCCGCGCATCGCGCTGCCCGCGTCCGGGCTGTACCCGCTGGCCTCCTTCGGGCTCGGGTTCGTGGCCTTCGCCGCGTCCGGCACCGTGCACGCCAGCGGTTTCATCGCCGCCTACCTGTGCGGTGTGGTGCTGGCCAACAGCGGGCTGCCGCACCGCTCGGCGACCCGGTCGTTCGCCGAAGGGCTCGCCTGGCTGGCCCAGATCGGGCTGTTCGTGCTGCTCGGCCTGCTGGTCACGCCCTCCCGCCTGACGGTGGAGATCATCCCCGGGCTGGTCATCGGGCTGGTGCTGCTGCTGCTCGCGCGACCGCTGGCGGTGGTGCTGTCGCTGGTCTGGTTCCGGGTGCCGTTGCGGGAGCAGGCGTTCCTGTCCTGGGCGGGGCTGCGCGGCGCGGTGCCGATCGTGCTCGCCACCTTCCCGGTCGTGCACGGCGTCCCGAACGGCCAGCGGCTGCTGGACGTCGTGTTCGTGCTGGTCATGGTGTTCACCGTCGTGCAGGGCCCGAGCTTGCGGCCGCTGGCCCGGTGGCTGCGCATCCTCCCGCGCGAGGCCACGCGGGAGGTCCAGGTCGAGGCCGCCCCGCTGGACGTCCTCGACGCCGAACTGCTGTCGATGTCGGTGCCGCCGGACTCGGCCATGCACGCGGTCACGGTGCGCGAGCTCCGGTTGCCGGAGCCCGGCGTGGTCACCCTGATCATCCGTGACCGGCACACCTTCGTCCCCAGCCCGGAGACCGGCATCGAAACCGGTGACGAGCTGTTCATCGTCACCACCGTCGCCCAGCGCCAGGCCACCGAGAACCGGCTCCGCGCGGTCAGCCGCCGAGGCCGCCTCGCCCACTGGTTCGGCGAGCGCGGCGACCCGGCCTGACCCGCGTCAGCTCCGCCGCGCGACTTCGGCCGTGAGCAACTCGGATTCGTGGCGAGCGCGAATGCGGCCGAAGGTCCAGATCGTCAGGGCGTGCGCCACGGCCAGGACCAGCAGCAGCACGCCGATCCGGCCGACCACGGTCTTGGGCTCGCCGCCCAGGTCCATCGGCAGGATCGCGATGAGCGCGACCAGGCCGAGCGTCGCCAGGTGGAACACGACGGTCACCAGCTGGTTCAGCGGACCGGCGTTGTCCCCGAGCTCGCGGAGGTAGGCGGTGCCGCTGCGCCGCAGCAGATGCCCGTCCACGGCGACCAGGAGGACTCCGGCGATCAGGAACGTCAGCAACGATGTCATCGGACGTCTCCTTCCCTCGCCCGAGGCGGTACCCGGTGATCGACCGCCGGGAAACCGAGATCAACCGAAAGCACCAACCGCGGGTCCGGTCTTGCCGGAACGGGCGACCGCGTCTGCCGTATCTTCAGGACATGCCGGAGGAACACGATTCGGGCGGTGCGGCGCAGCGTCCGCTGCTGGTCTTGGGCAAGATCGCCGAGATCCTCAACGCCTTCACGCTGAGCCGCCCCGAGCTGAGCCTGCGGGAGATCCAGCAGATCACCGGGTTGCCGCAGTCCACGGTGCAGCGGCTGGTGACCAACCTCGTCGCGCACGGATTCCTGGACCGCGCGGAGGACCGGTTCCGCATCGGCGTCCGGATGGCCTACTGGGGCGCGGCGGCCGGCAAGGACCTGGACGTGCTGGGCGTGGTCAACCCGGTGCTCAAGGACCTCCGCGACATCACCGGTGAGACGGCGTGCTTCTTCCGCGCCGAGGGAACGCACCGGGTGTGCGTGGCGGTCGCCGAGACCCGCCACGCGCTGCGCCGGGAGGTCTCGGTCGGCAGCATCGCGCCGATCACGGTCGGCTCGGCCGGCCGGGTCCTGCTCGCGTGGGGATCCGGGTCGGCCGAACGCGCGCTGGCGGAAGAGCTTCCGCAGCTGACCGAGAGCACCGTGACCGACAGGGACGAGCTCGCCCGGCTGATCAAGAAGACCGCCGCCGACGGCTACGCGATCACCGTCGGCGAGCGGGTCGACGGCGCTTCCGGCCTGGCCGCACCGGTTTTCGACTCGAGCGCCGAACTCCTCGGCGCGGTGATGGTGCACGGACCGACGCTGCGGATGCCCCACGAGCAGTGCGAGGCGTGGATCGACGTGCTGATCGAGCACGCCGAGCGCATCACGCGCGCGCTGGGCGGCCGGCTCCCGCGCTGACCTCTCACCGGCAGGTCTCCTCGGTGCCCAGCGCCCACGGGAACGCGGTGGCGCTGGACCGGGAGCCCTGCGCGGCGCGCGAGCGGTCGGGTTCGCCGAGCTCGTCGAGCACTCCGGCGGACAGCGCGACCAGCCGGGCGAAGACCTCGGTGCCCAGCCAGTCCGGGCGCAGCGCGAACAGCAGGTCCTCGGTGGCGGCGTTGCCGCTGGCACCGGGCGCGAACGGGCAGCCGCCGAGACCGCCCAGCGCCCCGTCGACCTCCTCCGCCCCGGCCTGGACGGCGGCCAGCGTGTTGGCCACGCCCAGCCCCCACGTGTCGTGCCCGTGGTAGACGATCCGGCGCTGCGGGGTCCGCTCGGCGACCTGCGTGACCAGGCTGCTGACCTGCGCGGGGACGGCTTGGCCCAGGGTGTCCGCCAGGACGACGTCGGCGGCGCCGTCGGCGCGCGGATCGGCGGCGATGTCCAGCACCCGCTGCTCGGGCACGTAGCCGTCGAAGGGGCAGGTGAACGCGGTGGCGATGCACAGCTGGATCCGGCCACCCGCCTCCCGGCTCAGCTCCACGGCGCGCGGCATCGCGGCCAGGCTGTCCTCAGTGGACCGTCCGATGTTGGCCCGGTTGTGCGCGTCCGAGGCCGACAGGCAGTACTGGAAGTTGACCGCCCCGGCAGCGGCGGCCCGCTCCACGTGGCGCGGCGTCGCCACCCACACCCAGCAGCGCGCCCGCTCCTCGGCGGTCAGCGCCTCGACGACCTCCAGCGTGTTGGCCATCGAGGGGACCAGGTCGGGGCGAGCCAGCGAACCGACCTCGACGCTCGGCACGCCCAGCGCGAGCAGCTCCCGGACGATCGAGACCTTGCGGTCGGTGGACAGCTGCTTGCCGGTCAGCTGCAGGCCGTCGCGCAGCGTCACGTCCCGCAGCGCGGCCTGCGGCCGGAATCCGTGCGTCATTTCCGCTCCTCGATGTTCTCGGACGTCGTGCACAGCAGCGAACCGAGCACCTCCGCGGTGTGCTCCCCGAGCTCGGGGCCCGGTGTGCGCAGCGGCAGCGAGGTGCGGCCGATGACCGGCACGACCCCGGGGAACCCGACGTCGACCGGCTCGTCGCCGCCGGTGTCCACGCGCATGTCCTGGATCATGTCCCGCGCCCGGTACTGCTCGTCCTCGCAGATGTCGGCGGCGGTGTAGATCGGGCCCGCGGGCACGCCCGCCTCGTCCAGGGCCGCCAGCACGGCGTCGCGGGAGCGGGCGGAGGTCCAGTCGCCGATGGCCCGGTCCAGTTCGTCGCGGCGCGCCCAGCGCCCGGCGTTGGTCGCCAGATCCGGGTCTTCGGCCAGGTCGGGACGCCCGATCGCCTGCATGTAGCGGCGGAAGATCGAATCGCCGTTGCCCGCGATGACCACGCTGCTGCCGTCACCGCACGGGTAGGCGTTGGTGGGCGCGATGCCCTCCATCCGGCCGCCGACGCGCTGCCGCCGCACCCCGTGGGCGAGGTGGTCGGGGACCAGCGACTCCATCATCGAGAAGACCGATTCGTGCAGGGCGATGTCGACGACCCGGTCGGCCAGCGGCGTTCCGGTTCCGCGCCCCGACCTGCGCTCCAGCAGCGAGACGACGATCCCGAAGGCAGCGTGGAGACCGGCGATGGAGTCCCCGATGGACACCCCGACCCGCGAGGGCGGCCGGTCGGCCTCGCCGACGAGCTCCCGCATGCCGCCCATCGCCTCGGCGACCGCGGCGAACCCCGGTCGCTGCGAGAGCGGTCCGGTCTGGCCGAATCCGGAGATGCGGGCCAGCACCACGTCGGGGTTGGCGGCTCCCAGCGCCTCCGGTCCCAGGCCCCACTTCTCCAGCGTGCCGGGGCGGAAGTTCTCCAGGACCACGTCGCAGTGCCGGACCAGCTCCAGCACGGTCGCTCTTCCCTCGTCGCTGCGCAGGTCCAGGACCACGGACTTCTTGTTCCGGTTGATCGTGTGGAAGAACATCGACGTGGAGCCGCCGTGCAGCCGCCAGCCGCGCAGCTCGTCGCCGGTGCCCGGCCGCTCGACCTTGATGACTTCGGCGCCGAAGTCGGCCAGCATCCGGCCGGCCGTCGGCGCGGCGATGTAGTTGCCCAGTTCGAGGACGCGCACGCCCTCCAGCGGATACCGGGTGCTGTCGTTGCCCATTGCTTCCCTCTTCGCGAAAGGTGTTCCTACAGAACGAGGCTGAGCGCCAGGACGGGTCCCATGGCCACCACCGAGGCGACCGACACGCCGACCGAGCAGGTTTTGAGGGCGCCTCGGGTGGTCTGGCCGAGCAGCGACTGCAGCAACCAGAAGGTGTTGCTGGTCAGGTGGACCATGAACAGCGAACCGGCTCCCGCTGCGAGCGCGATGAGCACCGGGTTGACCCCCAGGACGGGCGCCAGCGGGGCGAGCAGACCGGCCGCGGTGATCGCGGAGATGGTCACCGAGCCGACCGCCACGTGCAGGACGGCGGCCATCAGCCAGACCACGAGCAGCGGGGCGAAGGTGTTGGCGGAGAAGAACTCGCCCAGGATGTCGCCGAGACCGGCCTGGTCGATGACTCCCGCGAGGCAGCCGCCGACGCCGTTGAGCAGCAGGATCTGCCCGCTGTCCCGCAATCCGCGGCTCAGCGAGGCGTCCAGCGCGGACTGGCCCAGGTGGCGGAGGCCGACCAAGCAGGTGCCGACCAGTCCGAGCAGCAGGGCGACGACCGGATCCGACAGCAGTGCCAGCACGGGGTTGTTCAGGCCCACCGCGTCGGCGAGGGCACCGGCGGCGATGAGCAGCAGGGCGGCCAGCAGGGGGCCGAAGGACAGCAGCAGCGGCGCCTGCTCGCCGGTGTCCCGCGCGACCATCGCGCCGGGCCCTTCGGTGCGGACCGGTTCGTCCGGGGCGGTGGCGGGCAGCTCGTCGAGCTCGGGCTTCCACCAGCCCCGGGTGAGCACGAAGGTCATCAGCGAGATCGAGATCGCCACGGTCGGGATGATCACGACCAGCCCGTAGAGCAGGTAGGTGCCCAGCGGCACGTGCAGCAGCCCGGCGAGCGCCAGCGCGCCGACGCCGGGAACGGTGAACACGATGCCGCACTCCAGCGAGATGGCCAGCGCGGTGGCCATCCTCGCGGTGCCGTAGCGGCCGAGCTTCGGGGCGATGGCCCTGGCCAGCGGCGCGGAGATGATCAGCAGCACGTCCAGGAAGATGGACTGCAGGAAGGTCGCGATGGTCAGTCCCATCGCGTGCGGCAACCGGTCGGGGCCGAAGCTGCGCAGCAGCAGTTCCACCAGCCGGTCGATGGCCCGCAGATCGCGCAGCACGGCGCCGATGAGCACGCCGAAGGCGACCAGCAGGCCGATCTCGGCCATGATGTCGCCGAACCCGGTGGTGATCGCGTCGACCGTCTTCTCCACGCCTAGTCCGGTGGACAGCCCCAGGTAGCAGGCGCCCAGGACCAGCGCGATCACCGGGTTGAGCTTGAACCTGACGATGAGCAGCACGATGGCCGCCACCGCCACGCCCGTGTTGATCAGGATTGCCGTGTCTGACATGTGGGTCCGTTCCGTCGTGCGCCGTTGCACTGCGCTGGCGAGCCGCGGCTCACATTATGAACATCAACCCACGATGAGAGTCAACGGTGTCGGGCGAGGACGGTGACGGCCCCGGTCTCGCGGGCGGCTACTCCTTCGACGGCGCCTGCAGCGGGCGCAACCGCAGCCAGAGGATGAACAGCGCGCCGACGACCAGCATCGACAGCCCGGTCCACAGGTTGATGTTGATGCCCTGCGCCTTGTCGAGCTCGGCGGCGTCGGGGGAGATCCCGGCGGCGCTGATGAGCAGGCCGTAGACGAGGAACAGGCCGCCGATCACCGTTCGGACGTCGAAGAGCTGCGACGCCGTGCCGGACTTGCGCACCAGGTCGTCGATCTCGGCTGCGTGGTGAGCGATCTCGGTTTCTTCGCGCGGGTTTTCGGCCATCGCGGGCTCCTAGAGGGTGAACGGGATGTAGCAGAGGGCGGACAGGATCAGCGCGCTCCAGCCGAGAACGGCCGGCTTGCGGTACCACGCGTCGTCACCGGCGGCCAGGACTCCCTTGTCCCGGGCGGAGGCCCGGCTGTAGACCAGCCCTTCGAGCTCGGCGGCGGGCTTCGGCTTGGTCGCCAGCGCGATCGGGACGCTGACCAGCAGGTCGACCGCGAAGGCGATCATCGATGCGGTCATGTTCGCGTCCTGGTCCGAGCCCATCTCCACGATGCCGGCCTGGTAGGAGAAGTAGAACGCGATCGGTGCCGCGGTTCCCAGCAGCAGGCCCCAGAAACCGGCCTTGGCGGTCATCCGCTTCCAGAACAGGGCCAGGATGAACGTCGCGAACAGCGGGACGTTGAAGAAGGCGAACAACGTCTGCATGTAGTTCATGATGTTGCTGAACGACGCCGCCAGGAACGCCGTGCCCATGCCGATGACCACGCCGATCGCGGTGATCGCCCGGCCCACCTTCAGGTAGTGCCCGTCGGGCATGTGCGGCTTGATGTAGGCGCGCCAGATGTCGGTGGTGAACACCGTGTTGAAGCTCGACACGTTGGCCGCCATGCCCGCCATGAACGAGGCCATCAGGCCCGTGACCGCGAGACCGAGCACGCCGTTGGGCAGCAGGTCGCGCATCAGGATCGGGATCGCGTCGTTGTAGTCGTAACCGCCGGTCTTGCCGATCGTCGGCTCGATGACCATCGCGATGATGCCCGGCAGCACCACGATCAGCGGGATGAAGATCTTCGGGAACGCCGCGATCAGCGGGGTCCTGCGCGCGGCCGAGAGGTTCTTGGCCGACAGGGATCGCTGCACCTCGGCGAAGTTCGTCGTCCAGTAGCCGAAGGAGATCGCGAAACCGAGGCCGAGGGTGATGGTCAGCCAGTTGGTGCCCAGCGGGTTGGTCTCGCCGAAACCCGTTCCGGCCCAAGTGGACAGGAACATCTCGCCCTGCTGCGAGGTGACCTTCTCGATCAGCCCGTCGATGCCGCCGACCCGGACCAGGCCGAGCACGGTCAGCGGGATCAGCGCGGCGACGATCACGAAGAACTGCAGCACCTCGTTGTAGATCGCCGAGGACAGCCCGCCGATAACGATGTAGGCGAGCACGAAGATCCCCGCCAGCAGGATCGAGATCGGCAGCGGCCAGCCCAGCAGAGCCTTGAGCACGATCGCCAGCGCGTAGAGGTTCACCCCGGCGATCAGCACCGAGGCGACCGCGAAGATGACCGCGCTGAGCAGGTGCGACGAGCGGCTGAACCGCAGCAGCAGGAACTCGGGAACGCTGCGCACCTTCGAGTTGTAGTAGAAGGGCATCATCACCAGGCCGAGGAACACCATGGCCGGGATCGCGCCGATCCAGTACCAGTGCACCGTGTAGGCGCCGTACTGCGCGCCGTTGGCGGCCATGCCCAGGATCTCGGTGGCTCCGAGGTTGGCCGAGACGAACGCCAAGCCGGTGACCCACGCCGGCAGCGCTCGGCCTGCCAGGAAGAAGTCAAGGCTGTTGCTGACGCTGCGGCGCGCGGCCAGCGCGATGCCGAGGACCACGGCGAAGTAGATGACCAGGATGAGCGTGTCCATCCAGTTCATCGACAACCTGAGGTCGTCCGCTGCCAGTGCCATGGTTCCCATCTCCGTCGTAGTCGCGAACGATGTTCGACCAGTCGGACATCGTTCGGCACGGTACGGGAGTGCTGAACGTCCGGTCAATCATCCGTTCGCAGTGCGGTTTGATGGTCCGATCGGACGTGAAGCCTTGCGGCGCCGAAACTTTCACAAGATCCACAGTGGATCTCGTGCGGGCGTCACGCCTCGGTGGCGGCGGCCAGGAAGTCTTCGCGCGCAGGCGAATTGGTGTGCTGCGGCCACAGCGCGTGCAGCGGAACGAACGTGGGCGGGAGCAGGTCGAGCACCCGGACGGTGCCGCCCGCGGCCGGTCCTGCGGCCGCGGTGACCAGCGCGAGATCACCGGTGCCCTGCACCGCGGTGACCGGAGGCGTGCCCTGGATGGGATTGCGCCGGATGTCCGGTTCGAAACCGGCTTGGCGGCAGCACTCGATCAGCAGGTCGGTGTAGCCGGAGCGGCCTGGCAACCCCCACACCACGATCGTCTCGTCGGCGAGCTCCCCGAGCTCGACCGAATCGCGCCGCGCGAGCCGGTGATCGGCGGCCACCGCCACGCGGAGCCGGTGGTGCGCCAGCGTGGTGGAGACCAGCCCGCGGTCGGGCGTCATGCCGCGGCTCAGCCCGAGGTCGAGCTCCCCGGCCACCAGCCCGTCGGTGAGCTCGCCCGGGTAGCGCTGGTTGACCTGCGTGGACAGCTCGGGCTGCACGTCGTGCACCCGGTGCAGCAGCGCGGTCACCTCGTCCCCGGTGACCGCGGGCGTGTGGCCGATCCGCAGCACGTCGGTCTCGCCGCGCCCGATCCGCCGGGCGCGCAGCAACGCCGACCGGGCGGCGCCGTGCAGCAGCCTCGCGTCGGCGATCAGCGCTTCACCGGCGGGCAGGACGGTCAGCTTCGAGCCGGCGCGGTCGAGCAGCTCCACGCCCACCTCGCGCTCCAGCGCGCGGATCGAGGTGGACAGCGCTTGCTGGGACAGGTGCAGACGTCGTGCCGCCCGCGTGAATCCGCCCTCTTCCGCGACCGCGATGAGGTGACCGAGCTTGTGCAGGTCGAGCGTCATCAGGTTCGGACCGCCGAGCGGATCGGGTTGCAGCGCACGTGCTGACCGTATCCCCAGGTCGGCGACGTGCGCAGCCCGTTGCCCCGATGAGCCGGCGTGGACGCCCCCTCCGCGTCCACGCCGGCTCCCGCTCGCCCCCGGTCAGCGAGTGGTGTAGCCGCCGTTGGGGAACAGCGTCTGCCCGGTGAACCACCAGCCCTCGGTGGCCAGGTGCCGGATGATCGGAACGATGTCCTCGATCTTGGTCAGCTGCCCGCCCAGCGCCTGGGACTTGTGGAACTCGACGCGTTCCGGCGTCTCCTGCGGGTAGAAGAACGGGGTGTCCATCGGACCCGGCGCGACCACGTTCACCGAGATCCCGCGATCGGCGAACTCCTTGGCGGCGGCCCGGGTGAAGTGCTCCAGCGGGGCCTTGCCACCGGCGTAGGTGGAGTAACCGTCGGTGAAGGCGGCCAGCAGCGAGGTGCCCAAGCTGATGATCTTGCCGCCGTCGTTGAGACGCCGCCCGGCCTCCTGGATGAAGAAGTAGCCGGCCTTCGCGTTGACCGCGAACATCCGGTCGAACTCCTCCTCCGAGGTCTCCAGGATCGGCTTGCGCAGCACCATCCCCGTGGTGTTCACCGCGATGTCGAGACCGCCGAAGGTGTCCACCGCCGTGTCGAAGAGCCGCCGCACGTCGGCGACCGCGGTCAGGTCGGCCTGCACCGCGACGGCCTGGCTGCCGGCTTCCTGCACCGCTCGCACGGTCTTCTCGGCGTCGGGCGCCGAGGACTCGCTGTGGTAGTGCACGACGATCTTCGCGCCGTCCTCCGCGAGCGTCCGCGACAGCAGGCCGCCGAGGTTCTTCGCACCTCCGCCGACCAGCACGGCCGCGTCCCGCACACCGTCCGAAACCATCGTTCCTCCTCGTCATCGACTCCCGATCCCGACGCTAGGTCCGGGATCGGCCGGAGGGGAAACACGAACAACTGGTGAGCCCACAAAGGACTTGGGTAGTCGCAGGTCGTGCGCGGTCGGCGTCGTTGCGATCAGCGTGCGCGAAACCTCCCTGAGGCCGCCGAAGATCCCCTACACTTCGCCGCGACATGCGCGCCGTCGCTGGGAGGGCCACGTGGCTACCTGGGAAGACCTGAGCAAGTTCATCCGCACGGAGTACCGGCCGGCTCCGGAGGACGATGACGACGAGGAACTCGAGGAAGAGCCGGAGTTCCGGATCATCGAGTCCGGCGAGGAGGAGATCCGGGTCCTCGTCGAGTACGACGACGACCGCAGCCAGATCGTCATCGTCGCCCGCGAGCGGCTCGACGACGCCGAGGACTGGGTCCAGGTGGTCTCGGTGATCGGCCGAGCCGACCAGGTCGACCTGCACAAGCTCCTCGACGAGCTGGGCCAGACCTCGGTGGTGTGCGGTGCGGTGGTCATCGGCGAGCACGTCGTGCTCCGGCACGCCGTCCCGCTGCTCAACCTCGACATCAACGAGTTCGTCGACCCGCTGAACTTCGTCGCCGAGACGGCCGACCACCTCGAGGAGATGTTCTTCCCCGAAGACGACTACTGATCCCGGTCAGCCGGTGGCGCCGCGGGCGAGGCGGCGCCACCGGCGCGGATCAGCCGACCGGGGCCGGAATCGCGGTGTCCGCGCGCTTTTCCGGCTTGGTCGCCGACGCGGTGGCCATCAGGACGACGCTGACGGCGGCCAGCGCGGCGCCGACCCACAGCGGTGAGGTGAAGCCGAGCCCGGCCGCGATGGTCAGGCCGCCGAGCCACGCGCCGAGCGCGTTGCCCACGTTGAACGCCGCGATGTTGATGGCCGAGGCCATCGTCGGCGCGTCGCCGCCGTAGGTCATGACTCGGGTCTGCAGCGGCGGCACGGTGCCGAACCCGAAGCCGCCCATCAGCAGGATCGCCACGACGGTGATCACCTTGAACCCGGCGAGGAGCCCGAAAGCCGCCATCACGGCGGTCAATCCGACCAGCAGCACCAGCATCGTCGCGTCGAGATCGCGGTCGGCCATCCGCGCGCCGAACAGGTTGCCCGCGAACAGGCCCACGCCGAACACCAGCATCAGCCACGGCACGGTGCCCGCCGCGAAGCCGGAGACCTCGGTGACCAGCGGCGCGATGTAGGTGAAGGCGCCGAACATGCCGCCGAAGGCCAGGATCGTGATCGCCACGGTCCACCACACCTGCGGGTGGCGCAGCGCGGCGAGCTCGGCCCGCAGCCGGGTCGGGGCCACGTCGGCGTCGACCTTCGCGCCGGGCACCAGCAGCTGGATGCCGATCAGCGCGACCAGTCCGATCGCGGTGATCGCCCAGAACGTCGAGCGCCATCCCAGCGCCTGCCCCAGGAACGTGCCCAGCGGGACGCCCAGGACGTTCGCGGTGGTCAGGCCCGTGAACATGATCGCCACGGCGCCGGCCTTGCGGTTCGGCGGGACCAGCGCGGCGGCGACCACCGAGCCGATGCCGAAGAACGTGCCGTGGGTGAGCGCGGCGAGGATCCGGCCGGCCAGCATCAGCTCGTAGACCGGGGCGACGGCCGAGAGCAGGTTGCCCGCGATGAACAGGAACATCAGCGAGACCAGGACCTTCTTGCGCGGAAGCCTGGTGACGGCGGCGGTCAGGAAGATCGCCCCGACCGCCACGGCCAGCGCGTACCCGGAGATCAGGTACCCGGCGACCGGGATGCTGACGTCGAAGTCGCCTGCCACCTCCGGGAGCAGGCCCATGATGACGAACTCGGTCAGGCCGATGCCGAACCCGCCGAGTGCGAGGGCCACGAGTGCAACGGGCATCCCCGTACGCTCCTCAAGTGCGTTTGTGGGTAGAGAGCGTGCGCAGGTAGTTGCACACGCGACATAAATAGTTGCACGCGCGCTCTATCGGCGCAAACGGCTACAGTGGGGAGGAGGCGGACGTCACCGGCAGGGAGGTGTGCAGTGGGGATCGCCGACGACGCGGTGGAGATCCGGGCGCGCGGCTGGCGCACGCTCGCAGCCCTGCACGGCAGGATCGAGACCGCGCTGGAGAAGGCGCTGCAGGCCGACCACGGCCTGTCGGTGGTCGAGTACACCGTGCTCGACGCGCTGAGCAGGCAGGACGGCTGGCACATGCGGATGCAGCAGCTCGGCCGCGCCACGGCGCTCAGCGGCAGCGCCACGACGCGCCTGGTGAGCAGGCTCGAAGACCGGATGCTGCTGACCCGGGTGCTGTGCCGCGACGACCGGCGCGGCATCTACACCGAGCTCACCGACGGCGGTCGCGCGCTGCTGAAGAAGGCCAGGCCCACCCACGACGAAACGCTGGAGAAGGCGCTCGCCGAGGCCGAGGAGGTCCCCGAGCTCGCTCCGCTGGTCGAGGCGCTGCACCGGCTACCGCAGCTCGGCGAGTAGATGCCCGCGACGGCAGCGACCATCGCGGCCCCGGGCCGACGCAACGAGGACCACTTCGCGATCGGTCCCGACTGGGCGTTCGTCCTCGACGGCGCCACCGCTCCGGCGGGCGTCGACAGCGGCTGCGCGCACGACGTCGTCTGGCTCGTCCGGCGTCTCGGTGGGGCGCTCGCCGAACTGCTCACGACCAGCGACGACGCGCTCGCCGACGTCCTGGCCGAGGCGATCGACCGCGTTCGCCGAGCCCACGCCGACACCTGCGACCTCACCAACCCCAACAGCCCGTCCTCGACGGTGACGCTGCTGCGGCTCCGCGACCAGGCGGAGCACCTGGTCCTGGCCGACAGCCCGCTGGTCCTCGACGTCGACGGCGAAGTCCGCCCGATCGTCGACGGACGCATCGACCGCCTCCCCAGCTACACCCGCGACGCGGTGGCCGAACTCCGCAACTCCGCGGACGGTTTCTGGGTCGCCTCAACGGTTCCCGAAGCCGCCCACCACGCCATCACCGGCACGACACCTCCGTTCCGCAGGGCGGCCCTGCTCACCGACGGCGCCTCCCGCCACGTCGACCACTTCGCCCTCACCGACTGGCCCGGTTGCCTCGACCTCCTCGACGCGGACGGCCCGTCGACCCTGCTCAACCAGGTCCGCCAAGCCGAAACCACCGGCACTCCACCCCCACGAGCAAAACCCCACGACGACGCCACAGTCGTCCACTGGACCCCCTGACCACCCGTGTGACCGCATCTCAGTGGAAATCAGAGTTCCCGAGTTCCACCGAAATCCGGTCAGCGCCGGCGGGGCGAGGGGTCGCTGGACGGTGGCGTCAGAGGAGACCGGCGAGGGTGATGGCGTCGTGCGGGGCGTGGGCTTTGATGTCGTTGTCGAAATAGGCGTAGACGTCGCGAGTTCCGGTCCCCGGGGCCGGCGCGGCGACGGTGTGGCCGGTGGTGGGTGAGTCGCCGCGGCGCCAGGCGTCGATCAACCGCGCCCAGCGGGCGAGGTCGTCGTCGCCGTAGCCGCTGGCGTAGAGCTCTTCGGCGCCGTGGAAGCGCAGGTAGACGAAGTCTCCGGTGATGTCTTCCAGGTGCGGCCAGCTCCCGGCGGCATCGGCCACGACCAGGGCGATGCCGTGCTCCCGCAGCAGTGCGACGAACTCGGCGGTGGCGAAGCTGGAGTGCCGGACCTCCAGGGCGTGGCGCATCGGCCGGTCCGCGTCGGTCTCGGTGAGCGCCCGGCCGTCCAGCCGCTCGTCGTGCCGCGCGGCGAGGTCGGCCGCCTGCGCGGTGCTGCGCGGCAGCAGCGAGAAGAACTCCACCAAGCGCTCCGGCTCGAACTTCATCGACGGGGGCAGCTGCCACAGCATCGGACCGAGCTTGGCACCCAGCGCCAGCACCCCCGAGGCCAGGAAGTTCGCCAACGCCGTCTCGACACCGCGCAGCCGCTTCATGTGCGTGATGTACCGGCTGCCCTTCACCGAGAACACGAAGTCGTCGGGCGTCTGCTCGGCCCACCGCTGGTAGCTCTCCGGCCGCTGCAACGAGTAGAACGACCCGTTGATCTCCACGCTGCTCATCCGCGCGGCCAGGAATCCCAGCTCGTCGGCACGCCGCAACCCCTCCGGGTAGAACGGCCCCCGCCAAGGCCCGTACACCCACCCGGACGTCCCGACCCGGACCCGACCGACCACGCACCCACGCTAACCCGCACCCGGGGTTGAAGCCGGATTTCCGCAGCTAATCAACATCCTTCGACCAGGCCGACCCCCAGAACGATCCCGAGCACCCGGACTTCCCGGTCACCACCAACCCGGATTACCGCCGTATTCGGGCACCGGATTACCGGCGCAATCCGGTCACCCGTGGGCGAGGTGAGGTGGTGTGGGCGCAGGTGTTGTGCGCAGACGCCGAAGGGCGCCTCCGGGGGAGGCCGGAGGCGCCCTTCGGGTGGTGTTCAGCCGGCTCGGTTGGCTGCGGCTTCGAGGGCTCTGCGGACGAGGACCTTGGCCAGGTGGCGGCGGTAGTCCGCGCTGGCCGTGGGCTGGTCCGGGGGAGAGGTGTTCTCGGCTGCGCGTTCCGCTGCTTCGGCGGGGTTGGCGCCCGAGGCCAGTGCTTCCTCGACGCCTGCCGCGCGCATCGGGGTGGGACCCATGTTGACCAGGCCGACGCGGTTGCCCGCGACGGCCACGCCGACGACCGCCCAGTCGATGGCGCGCTTGGTGAACTTCTGGAAGTCCCAGCCCTGCGCGGAGTTCTTCTCGATCCGGATCTCCACCAGCAGCTCGTCCTCGCCGAGCGAGGTCTCGAAGAAGTCGGTGAAGAAGTCCGTGATCGCGATCTCGCGGGTGCCCGACGGGCCCTGGGCGACCAGGACCGCGTCCAGCGCCAGCGCGACCGCCGGCAGGTCCGAGGCCGGGTCGCCGTGGACCAGCGAACCGCCGATGGTGCCGCGGTGGCGGACCTGCGGGTCGCCGATGGTGCCCGCGGCGTGGGCCAGCAGCGGCGCCTCGCGCTTGAGAAGGTCCGAGTGCTCGATGTCGTGGTGCCTGGTCAGGGCACCGATGCGGATCTGCGAACCCTCCTCGCGGATGTAGGACAGGTCGCGCAGGCCGCCGACGTCGATGACGACCTCCGGCACAGCCAGCCGCAGCTTCATCAGCGGCAGCAGCGAATGCCCGCCGGCCAGCAGCTTCGCGTCGTCGCCGTGCTCGGCGAGCAGGTTCAGCGCCTCGTCGACCGTGGTGGCGCGCTTGTAGGTGAAGGCGGCAGGAATCATTCCGCGGCCCCCTGCTTCTCCTTGGCCGCGTCGAGCACGGCTTGAACGATGTTGTGGTAGCCGGTGCAGCGGCAGAGGTTGCCCTCCAGGCCGGACCGGACCTCGGCCTCGGTCGGGTCCGGGTTCTCCTCGACCAGCGACACCGAGGCCATCACCATGCCGGGCGTGCAGTAACCGCACTGCAAGCCGTGGTGGGTCTGGAACGCGCGCTGCATCGGGTGCAGCTGCTCGCCGTCCGACAGGCCCTCGATGGTGGTGACCTCACTGCCCTCGGCCTGCGCGGCGAGCACGGTGCAGGACTTCACCGACTCGCCGTCGAGCAGCACCGTGCACGCGCCGCAGGACGTGGTGTCGCAGCCGATGTTGGTGCCGGTCAGCTCGCAGTCGTCGCGCAGGTACTGGACGAGCAGGGTGCGGTCCTCGACCTCGTGGCTCCGCTGCTCGCCGTTGACGTTGATCGAAACTTGCACGAAGGAACTCCTCAACGCTTCTCAGGTGGACTACCTGAACAAGATCAGCGGGTTTTCTATGCCTGGTTGATGGTCTGCCACACCCGTTCGGGCGTGGTCGGCATGTCGATGTGCCGAACACCCAGGTGGGACAGGGCGTCCACCACCGCGTTCTGCACCGCCGGGGTGGCGCCGATGGTCCCGGCCTCGCCGATCCCCTTGGCGCCCAGCGGGTTCAGCGTGGTGGGCGTTTCCATCGTCAGCAGCTCGAAGCTGGGCAGCTCGGCGGCGGTGATGATCGCGTAGTCGGCGAAGCTGGCGTTCTGCGGGTTCCCGTCGGAGTCGTAGGAGACCTCCTCCAGCAGCGCCTGCGCCGCGCCCTGCGCGATGCCGCCGTGCCGCTGGCCCTCGGTGAGGATCGGGTTGACGATCACGCCCGCGTCGTCGACCGTGATGTGCCGCAGGTAGTCGACCTTGCCGGTCTCCACGTCGACCTCGACCACCGCGAGGTGGCTGCCGAACGGGAACGTCGGCCGGTCCTCCACGAAGTGCACGTCGGCGGCCAGGCCGTCCTCGGCCTTCTGCGCCAGTTCGGCCCACGACACCGTGACGTTGGGCGCACCGCGCACCTGCCACGTGCCGTCGGTGAGCTCGATGTCGGCCTCGTCGCTCTCGATCATCTCGGCGGCCAGCTTGCGGGCCTTGTCCTTGACGTCGACCGCGGCGCGGTGCACCGCGGTGCCGCCCAGCTGGAGCGAGCGCGAGCCCATCGTCCCGACGCCCTTGGGGATCAGGTCGGTGTCGCCGTGCACGACCTCGATCTTGTCCAGGTCGATGCCCAGCTGCTCGGAGACCAGCATCGCGAACGTCGTCCAGTGGCCCTGGCCGTGCGCGGAACTGCCGGTGAGCACCAGAGCGCTGCCGTCCGGGCGGATTTCGACGTGCCCGGTCTCGCCCTCGGTGTTGTTCGGCGCGGTGATCTCCACGTAGCTGGCCAGGCCGATGCCCAGCTGCTTGGTGGCACCGTCCGCGCGCCGCTTGGCCTGCTCCTCGCGCAGGGAGGCGTAGTCGGCGGCGTCCAGCACCGAGTCGAGGCCCTTGATGTACTCGCCGGAGTCGTAGAGCATCCCGCCCGGCGTCTGGTACGGGAACTGCTCCGGCTTGACCAGGTTCGCGCGTCGCACATCGGCCGGGTCGGCACCGATCTCGGCGGCGAACAGGTCGATCGCGCGCTCGATCGCCGCGGTGGCCTCCGGACGTCCCGCGCCGCGGTAGGCGCCGATCGGCGTGGTGTTGGTGACCACCGTTTGCGCCCGCGACTCGACCTTGGGGATGTCGTAGACGCCGCTGGCCATCATCTGCGTGAACACCGGCAGGAACGCGCCCATCCGCGGGTAGGCGCCCACGTCCTGCACGATCTCCAGCCGGTAGGCCTGGATCGTCCCGTCGCGACGGCCGCCGATGGTGACCACGTGCCGCTGCGCGCGGCCGTGGGTCATCGCCACCAGGTTCTCGCTGCGGGTCTCCACCCACTTGACCGGCTTGCCGACCTGCTTGGACACCAGCGACAGCAGCGCGGCCTCCTGCTCGGAGCCGATCTTGGCGCCGAAACCGCCACCGACGTCGGGCGTGATCACCCGCAGCTCGTCCTGCGGCAGGCCGAGATTGGCCATCAGCTCGTCGCGGCAGGACTGCGCGTTCTGGTTGGACAGCCAGAAGGTGACCTTCTCGCCCTCCCACGCGCAGGCCGCCGACCGGCCTTCCAGCGAGGCCGCGGCGACGCGCTGGTTGAGGATCTGCTTGCTGACGACGACCTCGCAGTCGGCGAACAGCGAGTCGTCGAGTTCACCGGCGGTGCCGATGACGTTGGTGCCCGCTTCCGGGAACACCAGCTTCTCGCCGGCCAGCGCCTCGTCGAGGTCGATCACCGCGTCGAGCGGGTCGTAGTCGATCGAGACCATTTCGGCCGCGTCCTGGGCCTGGCCCAGGGTTTCGGCGACGACCGCCACGACCGGCTCGCCGACGTAGCGGACCACGCCCTTGGCCAGGTGGGGCCGGTCCATGCCGGGTGGGGTGGGGCCGGAGAGGCTGCCGCCCGAGGGGTACGGCGGGAGGTCGACGTCGTCGGCCGTGAAGACCCCGTGCACGCCGGGAGCCGACTTGGCTTCGTCGACGTCCACTTCGGTGATGGTGGCGTTCGCCAGCGGGCTGCGGACGAAGAGGACGTGCAGTGCGCCCTGCAGGGCGGGTTCACGCAGGTCGTCCACGTAGGTGCCGCCGACTGTGAGAAGGCGTGGGTCTTCGACACGTTGGACCCGGGTGCCGAGAATGCTCAAAGCTGCCTCGCAGTCAACAGGATCAGATCACAATAGTTCGGGAACCAACCGAGAGTCTTGTGCTCCGGACTGGGAGCCACAAGACTTGACGCTTGAAGAAGTCGGCGTGTCGTGGATGCCCGCGGCGGAAGGATCATCGAAAGATTCCACCATTCGGGTGAACCGTCACTCTGACAACGTTGAATGTCACAGTACGGCCTGACATTGTCGAAGGTTTAGTGTTCGATCACGTCATGACCTCGTTCCTCCAGCAGCCGTCGGGCCCTGCCCCGTCGGATGGCGCGGACCTGGTCCAGATCCTCATCGCCGCGGGAAGTGCCGGACTGCTGGCCGCACTGCTGATCGCGCTCGGATACGGCCACCGCACCGGGAAGATCACGGTGCTCGCCCGCCTCGCCGAACGATCCGAGCACTCCTGGCTGCTGCGAGGACTTCCCGGCTGGGCCGCGCTCCCGCTGCGACTGGCGCTGACCTCGCTGCTGGTGACGCTGCTGGGCCTCTACTGGGACATCGCGCTGCGCATCACGCAGGGCCGCGGATCCGGACCGCTGTCCAACATCGCGCACTACCCGATCCTGTTCGGGATCTTCGGTCTCTGCGTCGCCGGCACGCTCGCGATGGTGCTGCCGGTCGGCGAGCACCCGGGCCGCGCCGCGCTGCGCATCACCAAGTGCTGGGAAGCGCCCACCAGCGGACTCCTGCTGGGGCTCGCCGGTTTCTTCTCGCTGCTGGGATTCCCGCTCGACGCCGTGTGGCAGCGGCTCTTCGGCCAGGACGTCACGTTGTGGGGACCCGCCCGGCTGATGGTCATCGGCGGGGTCTCGCTGTCGCTGGTGGCCATGGCGCTGCTGGAGCGCGAGGGCAGGTTCGTGCGCACCGGCCGCGCCGAGACGATGCGCGCGCTCTACGTCCGGCGCGGCCTGCTCTGCGGGGCGCTGCTGGTCGGGTTGTCGGTCTTCCAGGCGGAGTGGGACTTCGGCGTCCCGCAGTTCCGGATGGTCTTCCAGCCGCTGCTGATCGCCGTCTCCGCCGGCTGCGCGCTGGTGGCCGCGCGGCTGTGGGTCGGGCCCGGCGGCGCGATGCTGGCGGTCGCGCTGTTCGTGCTCACCCGCGGCGGCATCACCCTGCTCGTCGGGCCGGTGCTCGGCGGGCCGACCGCCGCGATCCCGATGTACGTGGTCGAGGCGCTGTGCGTGGAGCTGGCCGCGACGGCACTGGCCCGGAGACCGCTGGCGCTGGGCGTGTTCTCCGGACTCCTGATCGGAACCATCGGCTACACCAGCGAATACCTGTGGACCGCCGCGGCCTACCGGCTGCCGTGGTCGCCGGACATGCTGCCGGAGGGCGTGCTGATGTCGCTGACCGGCGGCGTCTGCGGTGGCCTCCTCGGGGCGCTGCTGGTGCGGGCGCTGCGCGGTGAGCTGCCGCCCGCGCGCACGCGCAACGCCCTGTTCGGGCTGGCGGTCACCGGGATCGCGGTCGCCGTCGTCAACGGGCTGGTCGGCACCTCGCCGGACGGCGTGCGCGCGAGCGTTGCCGTCGACGAGCAGACGTATCAGGCCGTGGTGCGCATCGAACCGGCCCCGATCGCCCATCACCCGACCTGGCTGACCATCACCGGCTGGCACGGCGGTTCGCTGCACGTCGACCGGCTCACCGAGGTGGTGCCCGGCATCTACCGCACCAACCGGGCGATGCCGGTGCACGGGGCGTGGAAGACGATCATCCGGCTGCACTCCGGCCGCGCGATCCTCGCGATGCCGGTGTACCTGCCCGCCGACGCGGCCCGGAACAAACCGGGCGTCCCGGCGCCATCGCAGTTCACCCGCGACGCGCTGCCGGAGTACCAGCTGCTGCGCCGCGAGGCGGCTCCCGGCGTCCCGGACTGGCTCTGGCCCGCGGCCTCGGCGGTGGTCGCGGTCCTCTCGCTGGCCTACGTCCTGGCGCTGGGCTGGGGAGGTCAGCGCATCGGCCGGGCCATCTCGGGCCCGCCGTGCGCCGAACGCGCCCGGACCGCGACCGGCCTCGCGACCGAATCCTCGTAATGGCCCGTCCGGGGGACCGGCCGGGTGATCGTCTGGTGTGGTACTTGTCACATTTGGTCGTGGCGGGCAGAGTCTAGGCGGAGGTTCTACCACCTAGGCGCGAGAGGTGTTCGCGATGGCCCCGACGACGACCGAACTGGCCGAGTTCCAACGGGTGCTGGCGCAGCTGCGGACCAGCGCCGGAGCGCTGCGGCGGCGCTACGGCGACGCCGCGGTGGTGCGCCGGATCCACAACGACATCGAGCGGCTCGACATCGACGCCGGCGAGCTGTCCGCCGTGGTCCCCACCCCGCGGACCGGCGACGACGTCCGCGACGACGTGGTGATCGTGCCCGACACCCCCTACGACCCGTCGCTGTGGCAGGACGCCGACGACGAGGGGCTCGGAGGCCAGTTCCGGCACTGATCGACGAGCGGTCGGACGCGGCGACAGCCGCTGCTTCAGGTGCGGGACTCGACCCGCACCGCCGCGGGTTCGACACGTCGCCTGGCGAGGACGCCGCGACGACGTGCATCGGCGCACATGAGGAGCGGTGCCCGGAGTCCAGGCGGCGTGTCAGGTTCCACCACCGGCACCCCCCCGAGCACCGCGAGTCGCGCATCCCCAGGGGGCGAAGTTGCGCCCTTTGGGGGACTACCTGGCGCGGTGCGACCTGATCCACAATGAGCGGCCTCATGCTGAGCACGTCGGACGACTCCTGACAACGAGGTCGACGAATGTCCGCACTCGCTAGCTCCACGGGCCGGGCCCGCATCGGCGCGCGCACGCTGCGCACGGACCGCTGGTGGCTCCCGCCGCTGATGACCTTCCTCGGCCTGATGGCCTTCGTGGTCTACGGCCTGGTCCGCACGTTCATGAACCAGTGGTACTGGGTACCGGAGCACAACTACCTGGCGCCGTTCTTCTCGCCGTGCCTGTCCGCGGCGTGCGTGCCGGGATCGAGCCACTTCGGCCAACCGTTCCCGGACCTGGGGTGGTTGGTCCCGCCGCCGATCTTCGTGCTGCCGTTCGTGCTCGGGTTCCGGCTGACCTGCTACTACTACCGCAAGGCGTACTACCGGGCGTTCTGGGCGTCGCCGCCGGCCTGCGCGGTCGGCGAGCCGCACAGCCGCTACACCGGCGAGACCCGGTTCCCGCTGATCATGCAGAACGTGCACCGGTACTTCTTCTACGCGGCGATGCTGGTCGCGGCGGTGCTCACCTACGACACCGTGATCGCCTTCAAGGGCACCGACGGCGGTGTCGGTGTCGGGCTGGGCGCGCTGCTGATGGTGGTCAACGTGGTGCTGCTGTGGTCCTACACGCTGTCCTGCCACTCCTGCCGCCACCTCATCGGCGGACGCCTCAACCACTTCTCCAAGCACCCGGTGCGCTACTGGCTCTGGACCAAGATCACCTGGCTCAACGGCAAGCACATGCTGCTCGCCTGGTGCTCGCTCGCCTCGGTGGCTCTGGTCGACCTGTACGTGATGCTGGTGGCGGCCGGAGCCATCACTGATCCCAGACTGTTCAACTGACGTTTCCGGGGTGATCTGCGTTGCGGTGCGGGTGGGGGAACCTGAGCGCGTCCCCGGCTGCGGGACCTCCTCCTCGTGAATGCCGATTCACAGCATCGGAGCTGCCCGCGGTGACGAGGGTGGGCGGTGAAAGAGAGAGCGGCTCCGCCGCTTCCCAACGAATCCTGAAGGACTGAATGTGGAGATCGAACGGCACGAGTACGACGTGGTCGTGATCGGCGCCGGTGGCGCGGGTCTGCGCGCGGCGATCGAGACGCGTTCGGCGGGGTTGCGGACCGCCGTGGTGTGCAAGTCGCTGTTCGGCAAGGCGCACACCGTGATGGCCGAGGGCGGCATCGCCGCCTCGATGGGCAACGTCAACTCCCGCGACGACTGGCAGGTGCACTTCCGCGACACCATGCGCGGCGGGAAGTTCCTGAACAACTGGCGGATGGCCGAGCTGCACGCGCGCGAGGCGCCGCAGCGGGTGTGGGAGCTGGAGACCTACGGGGCGCTGTTCGACCGGACCCCGGACGGCCGGATCAGCCAGCGCAACTTCGGCGGCCACGAGTACCCGAGGCTCGCGCACGTCGGCGACCGGACCGGCCTGGAGCTGATCCGCACGCTGCAGCAGAAGATCGTCTCGCTGCAGCAGGAGGACCACGCCGAGTTCGGCGACTACGAGGCGCGCATCAAGGTCTTCCAGGAGTGCACGGTCACCGAACTGCTCAAGGACGGCCCCGCGGTCTCCGGAGCGTTCGGCTACTGGCGGGAGTCCGGGCGCTACGTGCTCTTCGACGCGCCCGCGGTCATCCTCGCCACCGGCGGCATCGGCAAGTCGTTCAAGGTCACCTCGAACTCCTGGGAGTACACCGGCGACGGGCACGCGCTCGCCCTGCGCGCCGGGGCATCGCTGATCAACATGGAGTTCGTGCAGTTCCACCCGACCGGCATGGTGTGGCCGCCGAGCGTGAAGGGAATCCTGGTCACCGAATCGGTGCGCGGTGACGGCGGTGTTCTGCGGAACTCCGAGGGCCGCCGGTTCATGTTCGACTACATCCCCGAGGTGTTCAAGGACAACTACGCCGACAGCGAGGCCGAGGCGGACCGCTGGTACGACGACCCGGACAACAACCGCAGACCGCCCGAACTGCTGCCGCGCGACGAGGTCGCGCGCGCCATCAACAACGAGGTCAAGGAAGGCCGGGGTTCGGAGCACGGCGGGGTTTTCCTCGACGTGGCAACGCGTTTGCCCGCCGAGACCATCACCAAGCGACTGCCGTCGATGCACCACCAGTTCAAGGAACTGGCCGATGTGGACATCACCGCGGAGTCCATGGAGGTCGGGCCGACCTGCCACTACGTGATGGGCGGGGTCGAGGTCGATCCGGACACCGCGGCGTCCCGGGTGCCCGGTCTGTTCGCCGCGGGCGAGGTCGCCGGCGGCATGCACGGTTCGAACCGGCTGGGCGGCAACTCGTTGTCGGACCTGCTGGTCTTCGGCCGCCGTGCGGGAGCGGGCGCCGCGGGGTACGTGCAGGGCCTGTCGGGACGCCCGTCGATCAGCACGTCCGATGTGGACGCTGCGGCCGTGCGCGCCGCCGATCCGTTCAACCCCGCCGACGGGCGCAGCGAGAACCCCTACGCGCTGCACTCGGAGTTGCAGCAGGCGATGAACGACCTCGTCGGCATCATCCGGCGCGGCGAGGAGATGCGTGAGGCGCTGGACCGGCTGCGCGAGCTCGTGGGGCGGGCCGAACACCTCGAAGTGGAGGGCAACCGGCAGTTCAACCCCGGCTGGCACCTGGCCATCGACCTGCGCAACATGCTGCTGGTCAGCGAGTGCGTCGCCCGCGCGGCCCTGCTGCGCACCGAGAGCCGGGGCGGGCACACCCGCGACGACCACCCGGTGATGGAAGCCCGGTGGCGCCGAAAACTGCTGGCCTGCCGGCAGTCCGGAGACGGAGTCGAGGTCACCGAGCAGCCGCAGGTGCCGATGCGGCCGGACCTGCTGGAGCTGTTCAAGCTGGAGGAACTGCGCAAGTACTACACCGAGGACGAGCTCTCGGACGTCCACGCGAAGGAGCTGTGATGGGGTACCAGGCGCACTTCCGCGTGTGGCGCGGCGCCGACGACGGCGAGCTGCAGGACTACACCGTCGAGGTCAACGAGGGCGAGGTCGTCCTCGACATCGTCCACCGCTTGCAGGCGACCCAGGCCCCGGACATGGCGGTCCGCTGGAACTGCAAGGCGGGCAAGTGCGGCTCGTGCTCGGCGGAGATCAACGGTCGGCCGCGGCTGCTGTGCATGACCCGGATGTCCACCTTCACCGAGGCCGAGACCATCACGATCACCCCGTTGCGCACCTTCCCGCTGGTCAAGGACCTGGTGACGGACGTGTCCTACAACTACACCAAGGCCCGCGAGGTCCCGGCGTTCACGCCGCCCGCCGACCTCGAACCCGGCGAGTACCGGATGCAGCAGGTCGACGTGCAGCGCTCGCAGGAGTTCCGCAAGTGCATCGAGTGCTTCCTCTGCCAGGACACCTGCCACGTCATCCGCGACCACGAGGAGAACAAGGAGGCCTTCTCCGGCCCCCGCTTCCTGATGCGCGTCGCCGAACTGGAGATGCACCCGCTCGACGAGGCCCGGGATCGTCCCGAGCAGGCCAGGGGAGACCACGGTCTCGGGATGTGCAACATCACCAAGTGCTGCTCCGAGGTGTGCCCGGAGAACATCCACATCACCGACAACGCCCTCATCCCCCTCAAGGAACGAGTCGCCGACCACCGCTACGACCCGATCCTGAGGTTCTTCCGCAAGAAGCAGGAGTGATCTGCGACTCCGAAGCGGCCCACCGGTGAACATCGGTGGGCCGCTTCGGTTCTGAGGAGTCGCTGCGCCGGGAGTTGCCGGCCGTGTAGGTTGAGGCCGCGAGCGCCGTCCGGGTTCGCGCAGTGCTGGGGTTCACCGGGGATTCCCCGTTGTTCACGGTACTTGTCATCGTGTTCACGTGCGGTTACGCGGAATTCACGAATATCCGGGCGTTGGCAAAGCTGTGAAATTTCGAGCGGATCACGCGAGTATCTCGCCCCGCTTCTGGGGAATCGCAGTTCGCGGCGGTTCCATCCACTGGTTCGCGTCCATTGTGGAGATCCTCGCGCGCTATGGCGTCTTCTTGCCATGGCTGTCGTTCGACGGGCTTCGCCGGTTACGTTCCATTGCGAACGGAGTCGATTCAGACGGACATCAACCGACCAGTCGCGGGGACCGCGTCGAGGTCGGCCGGACAGCGGATGGGACCCGTACCCCGACGAGGGCCCAGCACTCCGCCGAATGGCCTCCCACCTCGCGAATCCCCGCCCTGTCGCCCGCTCGGTGACAGGGGCCGGCGGCCGGACGTCGCGAAACCCCGAGGCGGCGTCCGGCCGCCACCGGCCGATGCAGACCCCCAGAAGATCTCGGTCAACGCCGACCGCTGGAAATGACAATTCCCAACGGTTTCCAGGTATTCGGGATATCCGTTGCGGATTAACCGAGTTCCTCGTGGTTCTGGCGCTGGCTGCCAGAGGAAGTGCGGCGGACGTGCAGCAGATTCTCGTGGCATTCGACGGATTCGTTCCGGTGGTGACGACACTGCTCTTGATCGCGGTCGCCGTCGGATTCGGATCGGGATTGCTTCGCGGCTATTCAACCGAGCCGTTCGTGATGCGGCAACCGTTGATCGACGGTGCCCTCGCCTACTCGGTGCTGGTCGTGGGCTACCTGGTCTTCACGCCTCAGGTGCCGACCCTGGAGCCCTTCCGGCCCGAAATCGGCAACGACGTCTCGGAGGCGCTGGCCGCCGCGCCCGGCGACTCGCAGCCGTGGATCCAGCTGGCCGGCAACCTCGTGCTGCTGCTGCCGCTGAGCGTGCTGGTGCCGCAACGCGTTCCGTGGTTCGACAACCTGGCCAAGATCGCGTTCGGCGGTCTGCTGTGCTCGTCCTCGATCGAGGCGATCCAGTTCGTCGCGATCAGCGGCCGCGTCTGCTCCACCGATGACATCGTCTGCAACACCGTCGGCGCCGTGCTCGGCGGCATGCTGGTGCGGCTGCCGTACTGGATCAGCCCGACGAGCCGGCCGCAGCACCGGCCGACCGGCGACGCCGATCCGACGGTCTGGCTGCTCATCGCCCGCATAGAGCACGAGCGGCAGTGCCGCCAGGCGGCGGCCCAGAGCCGCCAGAGCCTCCCGCGAAGGCGCCCGGTCGTGCCGCAGCAGCCGGTGTTCACCAAGCGCCCGGCGCTCGCGGGCCAGGACGCCTTCCACCAGCCGCCTCGCCTGGTCGGGCCGCCGCAGCAGCGGCGCCCGCTGCAACGCACCCGCTGACCCCGGTGGTCGGGGCTTCTCCCGTCGCGCTCCCGACCACCGGCCCAGCGGTCACGCGGGCAGTGGTCGTTGTGCTTGGCGGTGCGGGTAGCGGAACCTGACACGCCTCCCGGACTCCGTGCGCCACTCCTGATGCACGTCCGATGCACGGCGTCGCGGCGTACTCGCCAGAAGACGTGTCAGAGCCCGCGGCGGTGCAGGTTGCGAGGGTGGTTTTCACACCTCGCGGCTGCGCCGCTTGCACACGATCGCTCCACGGAAACCACTAGGCGTTGAGCTTCTGGTTCCGCTCGCTCATGCAGCGGCCGAGGTCGCGGACCTCCTGCTCGAGCTGCGGGATGAGCTTGATCAGCTGCCGCCGCATGAACAGCTCCACCAGCGCCGAACCGGGCAGGTTGCGCAGCCAGTGCATGAGCATGACGCCGCGCGGGACGTAGACGCGGCGCTTGCGGCGCTCGATGGCGTTGGCGAAGGCTCGCGCGCACGCGTCCGGAGTGGTGATCGCGCGCATCGGCCACGGCAGGCGCTTGCGCATCTCGGTGAAGGTCTCGAGGTCGCCGGCGACCTCGCGCACCAGGTCGGTGTCGATCCACGACGGGTGCGCCGATCCCACCGACACGCCCAGGTGCAGCACCTCCATGCGCAGCGCCGACGCGAACGCCTCGGACGCGGCCTTGCTCGCGGTGTAGGCCGCCATGCCGCCGATCGGGGCGAACGCCGACAGGGAGGACACCACCAGCAGGTAGCCCTTGCTCGCGGCCAGCTCCGGCATCACCGCGCGGGCGGTGTGGAACACGCCGTTGACGTTGACGTCGATGGTCTTGAGGAAACCGCGCGGGTCGCTCTCCCGGACGCTGCCCAGCGGCGCGATGCCCGCGTTGGCGATGGCGGCGTCGATGCGGCCGAACTTCGCGGTGGCGGCGTCGACGGCGGCCTGCAGCGAGTCGGGGTCGGTGACGTCGGCTTCGGCCCAGAAGTGGCCCTCGCCGAGCTCGGCGGTGACCTTGGCCAGTTCTTCGGGCTCCAGGCCGACCAGGGCGAGCTTGGCGCCGCGCTCGGCGAGCTCGCGCGCGGTCTCGGCGCCGATACCCCTGGCGCCTCCCGTGATCAGGACGACCTTGCCGGACACGTTCGGCATCTGCTCTCCCTCGAGTCAGCCCCGCTTATCTACTCCTCGGTAGCTTACTTCCAGTAGCCTACTTTCGGTAGGTTCCGGCGGGAAGAGCCGAAGAAAAAGGCACCCGCGACGAATCGCGGGTGCCCTTCCAGGAGCGAGGCGGAGATCAGGCCAGCGCGTTGAGCTTCGCGGTGATCTCCTGCTGCTCGGTCACGAGCTCGGTGGCGAGCTCGGCGAGCTCTGCGTCGTTCTGGGCCGACTTGGCCAGCGTCGCGGCCTCGTTGACCAGGGTCAGCACCTTCTGCTTCCACTGCGCGTCGAAGGCCGGACCGCTCAGCGCCGACAGCGAGGCGTCGGCGGACGCGGTCTGGCCTTCGCCGCCCGCGTGCTGCCCGAGCTCGGTGACCTGCTCGGCCGCCGACTTCTGGAGCTCAGCCGCGACCTGCTTGACCTGCGGGCTGGTCGCCTTGGTGGCGCCGAGCTCGGCCAGCGCCAGCACCTGCTGGCGGTTGCTCAGCAGCTGAGCGGCCGGCCCGCTCGCGCCGTGCTCGCCGGTCGAGGCCTGGCCGGCCATCTTCGGCGCGTCGGCGGGCGGGGTGCCCGGGGCCGGCGGCTGGTCGCTGTCGTACTCGGCCGGTGTGCAGCCCGCGAGTGCGATACCGCCGACCAGCACAGCGCCGATGATCGTGCTCTTCCGCACGTGCTTCCCCTCCAGGATCTGGTGGACGTCGTCCCAGGGCTGCCCTGTGCGAACGCAGGCGGGCTGCCGGACCTATTGCCACGTAGGTTATCTGTCCGCCTCGTGGGCGGTTCGCCCGACGTCTTCCTGGTCGCCGTGTGTCTGATGGATCTCACCGCGGGTGACGATCGAGGGCGCGATGAATAGGGTGGCTACGGCCCGGCCGAACTCCGGCCGGACCCCGGGACTAGTATCCGCAGTCGGCGGCATTGCGACCGGCTCCCCGGCAGGGCTCCTGCCGGGCGTCGCATGCGGTCACCGACCCAACCCGGGTCGGGGCGGATCCGTCCGGGTCCGAGAAGGCTTCAAAGGGAGTGCAGGAGGCACCGTGACGGCCGTCGCGCCACAGCCGATCGCCACGCGCCCCTATCCGGTGCGCAAAACGGTTAAGGGGTCGTTCCTGGCGCGGATGTTCCGCACCACGGACCACAAGCAGATCGGCATCCTCTACCTGGTCACCTCGATCGCGTTCTTCATGGCCGGCGGCCTCATGGCGATGCTGATCCGCGGCGAGCTGGCCGTTCCGGGACTTCAGTTCCTGTCGCAGGAGCAGTACAACCAGCTGTTCACCATGCACGGCACGATCATGCTGCTGCTGTACGCGACCCCGATCCTGTTCGGCTTCGCGAACTACATCCTTCCGCTGCAGATCGGCTCGCCGGACGTCGCGTTCCCGCGGCTGAACGCGTTCGGTTACTGGCTCTACCTGTTCGGCGGCCTGATGGTCGTCAGCGGCTTCCTGCTGCCGGGTGGTGCGGCCGACTTCGGTTGGTTCGCCTACACCCCGCTGTCGGACGCGCTGCACTCGCCGGGGCACGGCGCGGACATGTGGATCGCCGGTCTCGTCGTCTCCGGTCTGGGCACGATCCTCGGTGCGGTCAACATGCTGACCACCGTGGTCTGCCTGCGCGCGCCGGGCATGACGATGTTCCGGATGCCGATCTTCACCTGGAACATCATGGTCACCAGCGTGCTGATCCTGATGGCGTTCCCGATCCTGACCGCCGCGCTGCTCGGCCTCATGGCGGACCGCCACCTCGGCGCCCACGTCTTCGACCCGGCCAACGGCGGCGTCATCCTCTGGCAGCACCTGTTCTGGTTCTTCGGCCACCCCGAGGTCTACATCGTCGCGCTGCCGTTCTTCGGCATCGTCTCGGAGATCTTCCCGGTGTTCAGCCGCAAGCCGCTGTTCGGCTACTCGGGCCTGGTCTACGCGACCCTGGGCATCGCCGCGCTGTCGGTCGTCGTGTGGGCGCACCACATGTACGCCACCGGCGCCGTGCTGCTGCCGTTCTTCGCGTTCACCACGTTCCTGATCGCGGTCCCGACCGGTGTGAAGTTCTTCAACTGGATCGGCACCATGTGGAAGGGGCAGCTGACCTTCGAGTCGCCGATGATCTTCAGCGTCGGCTTCCTGGTCACCTTCCTCTTCGGTGGTCTCACCGGTGTCCTGCTGGCCATGCCGCCGGTCGACTTCCACGTGTCGGACACCTACTTCGTGGTCGCGCACTTCCACTACGTGCTCTACGGCACGATCGTGTTCGCCACCTTCGCCGGCATCTACTTCTGGTTCCCGAAGATGACGGGCCGGATGATGGACGAGCGGCTCGGAAAGCTGCACTTCTGGTTGACCTTCATCGGCTTCCACGGCACGTTCCTGGTCCAGCACTGGCTGGGCAACGAGGGCATGCCGCGCCGGTACGCCGACTACCTGGAGTCCGACGGCTTCACCGCGCTGAACACGATCTCCACGATCGGCGCGTTCATCCTGGGCGCCTCGATGCTCCCGTTCATCTACAACGTCTTCAAGAGCTACCGGTACGGCGAGGTCGCCGAGGTCGACGACCCGTGGGGCTACGGCAACTCGCTGGAGTGGGCGACCTCCTGCCCGCCGCCGCGGCACAACTTCAAGGAGCTGCCGCGGATCCGCTCCGAGCGTCCGGCGTTCGAGCTGCACTACCCGCACATCTCCGAGCGGATGCGGCTCGAGGCTCACCTGTCCCTCACCGGCAAGACCTTGGCGCACGAGCACGAGGAAGGCGGCGGCGGTACCGCCACCCTGACTCAGCCGCCCAAGACCAAGGACGACTCGGACCGGGACGACACCACCGAGAAGTGATTTCGTCGATAGCCCCGAACGGCACGGTTGTGCCAGGGTGGGGCCAGCTCGACGGCGAGCCCCGGCGGGCCACAAGGCCTGCCGGGGCTCGTTGCGTTTTTCCCGAGGGTGAGGTGAACGGCAAACGTAGCGGCGCGGGCAGCGGAACCTGAAGGCTTCCGTGGACTCCGTGCGCCACTCCTGATGTATGCCAATACACGGCGTCGCGGCGTACTCGCCACGAAAGCCTTCAGAACCCGCGGCGGTGCGAGCTGCTCGGGTGGTGAAGGAGAAAAGCGGCTTCGCCGCTTGACCACAGCCGTTCCCGCCCTCTGAGTCCACCTTTCTCGGTTAGAGAGGAACTTTCGCAGTCGTGAGCTCTCATGCGACCACCGTGTTGATCACCGTTACCGGCAAGGACAAGCCCGGTGTCACGTCCGTGCTCTTCGCCGCCCTGACACGCCACGGCGTGGACATCGTCGACGTGGAGCAGGTGGTGATCCGCGGCCGCCTCGTGCTGGGCGTGCTGGTGTCCACCGAGATCGACCCGGAGAGGCTGCAGGAGGCCGTCGAACAGGCGATGGCGACGGTCGGCATGGTCGTCGACGTCGAGATCGGCGCGGAGGACATCGACGCGGCCAAGCTCGGCTCCACGCACGCCGTCGTCGTGCTCGGGCAGCCGGTGACCGCCCGCAACTTCGGCGACGTGTCCAGGGCCCTGGCCGAGATCAACGTCAACATCGACTCCATCCGCCGCGTCGCCGACTACCCGGTGACCGGGCTCGAACTGCAGGTCACGGCCCCGAACGCGGAGGACGACGCCGAGCTCACCGAGGCGATGACCGCGCTGGCGGCCAGCACCGGCGTCGACCTCGCCGTCGAGCGCACCGGCCTGTCCCGCCGCGCCAAGCGGCTGGTGGTCTTCGACGTCGACTCCACGCTCATCCAGGGCGAGGTCATCGAGATGCTCGCCCGCCGCGCCGGCTGCGAGGACCAGGTCCGCGAGGTCACCGAGCGCGCCATGCGCGGCGAGCTGGACTTCGCCGAGTCGCTGCGCCAGCGGGTCGCGGTCCTGGAAGGTCTGCCCGCCACCGTGCTCGACGAGGTGGCCGCCGAGCTGGAGCTCACCCCCGGTGCGCGGACCACGATCCGCACGCTGCGCAGGCTCGGCTTCCACACCGGAGTGGTCTCCGGCGGGTTCACGCAGATCATCGACCAGCTGGTGGACGAGCTGGGGATGGACTTCAGCGCGGCCAACGAGCTGGAGGTCGTCGACGGCAAGCTCACCGGCCGGGTCATCGGCGAGATCGTCGACCGGCCCGGCAAGGCCAAGGCGCTCCGCCAGTTCGCCGAGTCCTTCGGCGTCCCCGCCGCGCAGTGCGTGGCCGTCGGTGACGGCGCCAACGACATCGACATGCTCACCGCCGCCGGGCTCGGCGTCGCGTTCAACGCCAAGCCGGCGCTGCGCGAGGTCGCCGACACCGCGCTGTCCTACCCGTTCCTGGACACGGTGCTGTTCGTGCTCGGCGTGACGCGCGCCGAGATCGAGTCCGCCGACGCCGAGGACGGCGTCCTGCGACGGGTGCCACTCGACCAGTGATCCCGGAACACCTGCGGCGTGGCGGGAGTTGAGCAGATCGTGTTGCCCCTTTCCGTGCTCGACCCGCTCCTCTCCCGCTACGCCCAGTGGCTCGCGCTGCCCGGCGAGGCCACCGCCGACACCTCGGACGAGGATCCCGACGACGTCGTGCTGATGCCGATGGTGCTGCGCATCGAGCGCCGCGAACCCCCGGCCCGCACCGCGCTGCTGGAGGCCGCCGCCGCGGCAGCGCTCGCCGTCTGCCTGGACGAGCGCTGCGCTCCCGAGGGGGAGTGGCACGAGGCGATGCACGGCTGGATCTCCGGCCGCATCCGCAAGGTCACCCGCCGCGCCCGGGGCGCGCACTGGGAGGCCGTGCAGGCGCTGCCCGGCATCACCGTCGAGGTCGGCGGCGCCGAGGTCCGCGCGCTGCTGCCGATGCGGGTCGCGGACATGCCCAAGGAGCTCAGCCGCCTGCAGATCTCGGGCAGCGAACTCGAACCCGACGAACCGGGCCCGGTTCAGCCCGGCGTCCCGGTCCTGTGGATCAACCCCGACGTCCCCATGAGCGCGGGCAAATCCGCAGCTCAGGTCGGCCACGCGACGATGATCCTGGCAGCCCAGCTGCACGGCGAAGGCCTCGACGCGGACCTGGAGCGCTGGGCGGCCGACGGCTACCCGTGCGCCGTCCGGCAGGCCTCGCCGGCGACCTGGACCGACCTGCACCCCGGCGACGACCCCGAAACGGCCTGGCGCAAATCCCGAGTCGCCATGGTCAGAGACGCGGGCTTCACCGAAGTCGACCCTGGCACCGTCACCGTCCTCGCCCAGTGGCCCGGGTGACCCGATCTCAGTGGAAATCCGGAACCCGATTTCCGCTGAAATCCCGTCACCGGACTGCGGGGGTGATCGTCCGTCTCTGGTGGAGGGGCGGTCAGTCGTCGCCGAGTCCTCGGGCTGCTAGGGCTTCGCCGAGGTCGTCGGCGTGGCGGAGGGTTCTGACCAGGAAGGGGATGGCGAAGGCCGGCAGGGAGCGGTCGGCGCCCCTCGCTCGCTGGGCTTCGCGCACCTGGGCCGCGATCGTGGACAGGGCTGCGATGGCTTGGACCGTGAGGCCCACCAGGAGCCCGACGCGTTCCGGGCGCACGCCGAACCGGGCGAACGGGCGCAGCGCTCGCTCCACCGATGTGATCAGGTCGTCGACCCTGGTGACCAGGGTGAACAGGTTCGCCGCCGCGAGGGTGGCCAGCAGCCGGAGGCTGATCGTCTCGGCTCGGGCGAGGTCGAGCATCCACCACTGCAGGGCGAAGACGATTGCGACCAGCGGGATCAGGAACCGGCCGATCTGCCAGACGCGACGCAGCGGGATCCGCCCGACCGCGTAGCCGCCGACCGCCGCCAGCACGCACACCACCAGCGACACCGGGGCGCTCAGGACGAACGTGACGATCGCGAAGACCAGCAGCGCCAGCAGCTTCCAGCCCGCGCCGAGGCGGTGGAGCGGGCTGGTCCCCGGCTCGTAGAGACCCAGCGGGTTCACCCGATCAGCTCCCGGTAGAAGCCGACCGCCGTCTCCGGGACGTCGTCGGCGACCACCCGGCCCCGGTCCAGGACGATGACGCGGTCGAAACCGGCGAGCAGGTCGAGGTCGTGGGTGACCAGCACGACCTGCTGCTCCAGCCCGGAGAGCACCTCGGCGAAGTGCCGCTTGTTGCGCAGGTCCAGCAGGGTCGTGGGCTCGTCGCAGACCAGGACGTCGGGCTCCAGCACCAGCATCGAGCACAGCGCGAGCAGCTGCTTCTGCCCGCCGGAGAGCTGGTGCGCGGGGTGCTCGGCGTAGCCCTCCAGCCCGTGCCGGGCCAGCATCTCGACCGCGCGCCGCTGCCGCTCCGCCTTGGACAGGCCCTGCTTGCGCAGCGAGAACGCGACGTCCTCACCGGCGGTGGGCATGACGATCTGGCTGTCGGGGTGGGTGAAGACGAACCCGACGCGGCGCCGGACCTCGCGGCCGTTGCGGTCCACGTCGAGACCGTCGACGAGCACCCGCCCCCGGCTCGGCCGCACCAGTCCGTTGATCATCCGGGCGAGCGTGGACTTGCCGGAACCGTTGGCGCCGACGAACGCCACCCGCCGCTCGGGCAGCCGCAGGTCCACGCCGTCCAGCACCGCGCGACCGTCGTAGCTGTGCCCGACGCCCTCGAACTCGATCAACCCACTCGCTCCCACATCGTCGCCACGCCCAGCCCGCCGCCGGAGGACAGCGCGGCCATGCCGATCCGCGGCCCGTCCTGCCGGACCATCCGGCTGAACAACCGGACCACCAGCACCGCGCCCGACGCGCCCCACGGGTGCCCCAGCGCGATCGCGCCGCCGTCCGGTCCGGTCAGCTCATCATCGAGGCCTGCCGCGTCCAGGCATGCGAGGGCCTGACCGGCGAACGCCTCGTTGAACTCGACGACCTCCGGGGTGCGCCGCTCGCACAGCGCGCGCATCGCGGGCACGGCGCCCAGCCCGAGCCGGTTCGGGTCCACGCCCGAGGTGCGCCAGCCGACCAGCCGCAGCCCGGGCACCCCCAGTCTCGCGCGCTGCTCCTCGCTGGTGACCAGCACCGCCGCGGCACCGTCGCTGATGCCGCAGGAGTTCGCGGCCGTCGCCGTCCCGTCGGCGGTGAAGGCCGGGCGGAACCGGGCCAGGCGCTCCGGGGTGAAGCCCCGGCGGGGGCGTTCGTCGCCGGTCGCGGAGCCGATCGGCACCAGCTCGGCGTCGAAGCGGCCCGCGTCCTGGGCCGCGACGGCGCGCGCGTGGCTGCGGGCGGCGAAGGCGTCCTGGCGCTCCCGGCCGATCCCGGCTTCGGCGGCGATCAGGTCGGCGGCCGGACCCATGTCGGGATCGCCGATGTCGGCCGGGGCGAACGGGGCGCGCTGGTAGAAGCGCGGCGGCTCGGTCGCGTTCCGCGGCCGCCACGCCCGCCACGGCGCCGTCGACGGGCTCTCCACGCCTCCTGCCAGGAAGAACTCGTCGCCGGAGACCATCGAGGCGGCGGTGGTGATGGCCGACAGGCCGCTGGCGCACTGGCGGTCGATCGTCATGCCCGGGGTCGCCTCGTCCAGTCCGGCGCGCAGCGCGGCGACCCTGGCGGGATTGCCACCGGGTCCGAGGACGTTGCCCAGCAGCACGTCGTCGACGCGCTCGATCCCGGCGTCGTCGAGGACCGCGCGCAGCACCGGCGCCGCGAGCCGGTCGGCCTCGACGTTGCGGAGAAGGCCGCCCGCCTCGCCGATGGGGGAGCGCCGGGCCGCGATGATCACCGGGTTCACAGCTGCTCACCGCTGCTCAGCCGCTCGGCGATCACCGCGCGGGCGGGCTTGCCGGAGGCCGTGCGGGGCAGCGCGTCGACGATCAGCCAGCGGCGCGGGCGCTCGGCGGGGTGCAGCTTCTCGCGGGCGTGGGCGCGCAGGTCGGGCAGTCGCGCGTCGCCCTCGACGACCGCGGTGACCAGCGCGCCGAAGCGCGGATGAGGGGTGGCGGCGACGACCACGTCCAGCACGCCGTCGACCTCCCGGAGCACCGACTCCACGGCTTCGATCGCGACCAACCGGGCGCCGGTGTCGATCACCGCACCTTCGCGTCCCAGGATCTCCAGCGCGCCGTCGGGACGCTGGAAGGCCTGGTCACCGGTCCAGTCGGTGGAGGCGGGGACGAGCTCGCCGCGCTCCAGGTAGCCGTCGAAGGCGAGGTCGGAGCGGACCAGCAGGCGTCCGTCGAGGACGCCGACGTCGACCACCGGCATCAGCCGCTCCCCGTGGCGGACCGCGATCAGCGACTGCTCGGCCGAACCGTAGTACTCGATCAGCCGGGAGCCCGGGAGCGCCTTCGCCAGGCGCTCCTCCAACGCGGGACCGACCTTCGAACCACCGCACACCACCAGCCGCAGCGCGCACCGCGACCGCAGCAGCGGATCGTGCTCCAGCACGGCCAGCAACGCCGACAGCTGGGCCGGGACGAGGTGGACCACGGTCGCGTCGCACGTGGCCTCGGCGGCCGCCGAGGCCGACCAGCGGCCCAGCAGGCGCAGGTCAGCGCCGCTGTTGAGGGCGTGCAGGGCGCCGAAGAGGAACAGCGAGGAGCTCAGCGGCCCGGGGATCAGCACCCGGTCGGCGGGTTCCAGCGGCAGGCCGAGGGCGCCGTAGCTGCGCAGCCACGAACCCCGCGACCGCACCAGCACCTTCGGCCGTCCCGTGGTCCCCGAGGTCGTGGGCAGGTAGAACCACGTCGACTCGTCGCCCACCGGCAGCTCGGTGCCCCGGTCCTCGCCCAGGGGCGCGTCGGCGTCGAGGAACACCTCCGGGCGGGCGTCGTCGAGCACCGCGTCGAGGTCCGGCCAGTCCGGGTCGACCAGCAGCGAGGCGCATCCGGCCAGGTCGGCGCCCAGGAAGTGGATCAGCCGGGCCGTCTCGTCCGATCCGGAGATCGCCACACGCGAGCCCGGCGGCAGACGCCGGGCGACCCGGTGCGCGGCCTCGGCCAGCTCCGGGCCGGTCAGGTCACCGACGCGCGAGGTGGGTTCGCGCCCGAGGATCGGCAGCACGTCAGCCCTCGGCCGGCCGCCGCGCCGCACCGGTCAAGGCCTGCGGAACCGCTCGGTGCACGGCCACCGCCACCAGCGACACCGCCACCAGCTTCACCGCGTCGCCGGGCAGGAACACCAGCGACTGCACCGCCGCCGACGGCAGATCGCCGATCATCAGGCCCCAGAAGGGGATGCCGATCAGGTAGTCGGCGGCCACGCCCGCGAGGTTCGCCAGCAGCAGCACCGGCAGCCCCGGCTTCGCCGCGCGCTGCACGATCAGGCCCACGACCAGCGCGGACAGGATCCAGCCCAGCAGGAAGCCACCGCTCGGACCCAGGAACGGGGCGATGCCACCGCGCCCGCCGGACAGCAGCGGCAGGCCGATCGCGGTCAGCGCCACGAACAGCAGGACCGACGCGGTGCCGCGCCGGGCGCCGAGGATGCTGCCCGCCAGCAGCGGTCCGGCGTTCTGCAGGACCACCGGCACCGCGGCACCGGCGAGGTAGAAGCCGGGGAAGATCCCGAGCACGGCGATGAAGGCGGCGAACACCACGGTGCGCGCGAGGTTCGCGGCCGGCGATGACGGGCGTTCGGACACGGCAGCGCTCCCAGGGGTCGAGGGGGACCGGATGAAACTACCCGCAGTCGAGCGCGCGGCGGGAGCGACTGTGGGCAGTTTTACCCGCTCGGTCAGCCCGAGGTGAGGCGCTTGAGCGCGCCCCGGACCACGTCGGGGTCGTGGGTGGTCCAGAACGGCGGGAGCGACGCCCGGAGGAAACCGCCGTAGCGGGCGGTGGCCAGGCGAGGATCCAGGACCGCGATGACGCCCCGGTCGTTCGGCGACCGCAGCAGCCGACCGGCGCCTTGGGCCAGCAGCAGCGCGGCGTGCGTCCCGGCGACGGTGAGGAATCCGTTGCCGCCGTGCTCGGAGATCCGCTGCTGGCGGGCCGAGGCCAGCGGGTCGTCGGGCCGGGGGAACGGGATCCGATCCATGATCACCAGTTGCAGCGAGTCACCCGGCACGTCCACGCCCTGCCACAGCGACAGGGTCCCGAACAGCGAGGTCTCCGGGTCCTCGGCGAAGCGCTTGACCAGCAGCGCCGTGGTGTCGTCGCCCTGGCACAGCACCGGCGTGGACAGCCGCTTGCGCAGCTCCTCACCTGCCTGCTCGGCGGCGCGGCGGGACGAGAACAAGCCCAGCGTGCGTCCCCCCGCGGCCTGAACGAGCTCGGTGATCTCGTCGAGGACCTGCGGCGGGAGCCCGTCGCGGCCCGGCGGGGGCAGGTGGCGGGCGATGTAGAGGATGCCGCTGCGCTGGTGCTCGAACGGCGAACCGACGTCCATCCCGGTCCACTTCAGCGTGCCGCCGTCCGAGGGGGCCTCCTTCGCGGTGGCCATCCCCGCCGCGGACTCGACCTGCTGCTGCGGCGGCAGGCCCCACTGGCGGGCCAGCGTGTCGAACGATCCGCCCAGCGACAGCGTCGCCGAGGTCAGCACCGTCGTGCGCTGGCCGAACAGCCGATCGCGCAGCAGGCCGCCGACGCCGATCGGCGCGACCCGCACGGCCTTGGGCCGGTTGGGCTCGTTGGAGACCCAGACGACGTCGTGCTGCTGGGCCTCGTCGAAGGCCTCCAGCAGCCGGACCGCGGTGTCGTGCACGTCCTCGGTGAGCGCGTGCGCGAGCTTGCGGGCGGTGCTGCCCTCGACGTCCTCCTTGCGCTCCGGGCCGAGCGCCGAGATGCACGCCCACGCGGAGTCGCGGACCACGGTCACGGCGCGGCCGAGGGCTTCGGGAAGCTCCTCCAACCGGCCGGGCGCGGAGTCCTCGAGGACCAGTTCCAGGCCTTCGGCGGCCTCGTCGAGGCGGTCGGCGGTCTCCTCGTCGATGGCCCGGCCGCAGCGCCGCGCGGCCAGCTTCACCGCGCTCGCGGTGAGTTCGCCGGTGGCGGCGGAGGTGACCCGGTCCACCAGGTCGTGGGCCTCGTCGACCAGCACCACGTCGTGCTCGGGCAGCACCGGGCGGTCGTCGAGGGCGTCGATGGCCAGCAGCGCGTGGTTGGTGACCACGATGTCCGCGCGGCCGGCCGTGGCGCGGGCGCGCTCGGCGAAGCAGTCGGTGCCGACCGGGCAGCGGTGCACGCCCAGGCATTCCTTCGCGGTGACCGACAGCTGCCGCCACGCCTGATCGGTGACGCCGGGAACCAGCTCGTCGCGGTCACCGGTCTCGGTCTCGGTCGCCCACTCCTGCACCCGCTGCACCTGGCGTTCCAGCGCGGAGGCGGCGAAGGCGTCGAACAGCGCGTCCTCGTCCGGCTCCGACGGCGCGTTGCCGTGGATGCGGTTCAGGCACAGGTAGTTGCGGCGTCCCTTGAGGATCGCGAACGTCGGTTTGCGGCCCAGGGTTTCGGCCAGCGCGTCCGACAGCCGCGGCAGGTCGCGGTCCACCAGCTGGCGCTGCAGCGCGATCGTCGCGGTCGACACGACCACGGTCGTGCCGTCGGCCACCGCGTGCCGGATCGCCGGGACCAGGTAGGCCAGCGACTTGCCGGTGCCGGTCCCCGCCTGCACGGCGAGGTGCTCCCCGGTGGTGATGGTGTGCTCCACGGCCTCGGCCATCTGCGCCTGACCTTCGCGCGGCACGCCGCCGACGGCCGCCACGGCGACCTTCATCAGGGTCGCGAGGTCGGGGATGTCCCCGCGTGCTCTGCCCAGCGGCAGCGAGGGCTCTTCGGAGTCGGCCCGGTTCGCGCGCTCCAGGTCGGCGACGATCTCCGGTGGGAGCTCGTCGGCGTCATCGGACTCGAACGCGACCGGGTCGGACCATCGCGGGGCAGAGGTGGGCACCCGGGAAATCTACCGCCGACCCCCGACGCGACGGGTCAGGAGACCACCACGGGGTCTCCCAGGAGCTTCGCTCCCGCTTCGTCGAGGTCGTCGAGGGCCTGCTCGACGGTCGCGCGCGACACGCCGGCGGTGAGCTGGAGGTGAACGGTGGTGTCCAGACCCGCCTTCAGCGCGTCGAGCGCGGTGGCGCGGACGCAGTGGTCGGTGGCGATGCCGACGACGTCGACCTCGTGCACGTTCCGCTCCCGCAGCCAGGTCAGCAGGCCCAGGTCGGTGCGGTCCACGCCCTCGAAACCGGAGTAGCCGTCGCTGTACTGGCCCTTGGAGAACACCGCGGTCACCGGGCCGACGTCCAGCTCCGGGTGGAACGCGGCGCCCGCCGTGCCCGCCACGCAGTGCTTGGGCCAGGAGCGCACGAAGTCCGGGTGATCGCTGAAGTGGGCCCCCGGGTCGACGTGGTAATCGCGGGTGGCCGCGACGTGCTCGTGCTCGGAGTCGGCCAGGAACTCCGAGATCGCGGCCGCGACCCCGGCGCCCCCGGCGACGGCGAGCGCTCCGCCCTCGCAGAAGTCGTTCTGCACGTCCACGATGATCAACGCCCTGCTCATCGCGCCTCACCTCCTGCGGATCCGATGCCCGATTCTTTCGTAATGTCAGGCTCCGAGGAAGGTCGTGGGGATGGCGGGTTCGCCGTTGGACAGCTTCAGGCCCTCCCACGGCAAGGTCACCAGGGCGCGTCGCAGCCGCTCGCGGTCCTGCTCCAGCGTCGGCAGGTCGTCGGCCAGCTTGCCGTCGCGGATCAGCGGGATCTGCAGGTGGCGGTCGTGCGGTCCGAGCGTCGGCTCGGCCCCGGCGCCGTAGACGACCTCCTCGACGGCGGTGCCGGTCTCCTTGCAGCGGCGGAGGGCGGCTTTGCGGCCACCGCGCGACTCCTTGTGCGAGCTGCGCTTGGCCACCGGGCGGCCGTCGACCTCCACCAGCTTGTAGACCATCTCCGCCGTGGGCGCCCCCGATCCGGTGACCAGCGACGTTCCGACGCCGTAGCCGTCCACCGGTTCGGCGCGCAGCGAGGCGATGGCGTACTCGTCGAGGTCGCCGGAGACCACGACCCGGGTGTTGGTGGCGCCGAGGCGGTCGAGCTGCTCGCGGGCCTGGCGGGCCAGCACGCCCACGTCACCGGAGTCGATGCGCACCGCGCCCAGGCCGGTCCCGGCGGTCTGCACGGCCAGGTCGATGCCCCGGCTGATGTCGTAGGTGTCGACCAGCAGCGTGGTGCCGGTGCCCAGCGCGGCGACCTGCGACTCGAACGCCGACTGCTCCGAGTCGTGCAGCAGCGTGAAGGCGTGCGCGGCCGTGCCCGTGGTCGGGATGCCGTAGCGGCGCCCGGCCTCCAGGTTGGAGGTGGCGGTGAACCCGGCCAGGTAGGCGATGCGCGCCGCCGAGACCGCGGACTCCTCGTGCGTGCGGCGCGAGCCCATCTCGATGATCCGCCGGCCGTTGGCGGCCGAGACCATGCGCGCGG
This sequence comes from Saccharopolyspora karakumensis, assembly GCF_004349225.1. Classification (NCBI taxonomy): domain Bacteria; kingdom Bacillati; phylum Actinomycetota; class Actinomycetes; order Pseudonocardiales; family Pseudonocardiaceae; genus Saccharopolyspora; species Saccharopolyspora karakumensis. The sequence goes on along the minus strand of NZ_SMLA01000006.1, from coordinate 62,321 downwards.
CAGCGGCGGCGATGGCGCTGTCGTGGTTGAGGATCGACAGCACCACGGTTTCCAGCACGACGGCCTCGGCGAAGGTGCCGCGCACCGTCAGCAGCGGCGAGCCGGGGAAGAACAGCTCGCCCTCCGGGTAGCCGTCGATCTGCCCGCTGAACCGGTAGTCGCGCAGCCACTCCAAGGTGAGGTCGTCGACCACGCCGTGCTCGGCGAGCTGGGCGATCTCGGCTTCGCCGAACCGGAAGTTCTGCACCGCGTCCAGCACCCGGCCGATGCCGCCGGTCACGCCGTAGCGGCGCCCGTTGGGCAGCCGCCGGGTGAACACCTCGAACGTGCACTCGCGGTGCGCGGTCCCGTCACGCAGAGCGCTGGCCAACATCGTCAACTCGTAGTGGTCGGTCAGCAGCGCGGTGCTAGAGCTCATGAGCATGAGATTACGTGGTGCGTGTGGGGGAACCGAGAGCATCGTCTTTCGCGCTTCTACCGGGACAGCGCAAGCGGCGCAGCCGCGCGCCGAGAAGACCACCCCGGCAACCGGCACCGCCGTGCCGTCCCCTGCCGGGGGTTTCTGAGCCGTCGTCTGGCGAGTACGCCGCGACGCCGTGCATCGGCATGCGTCAGGAGTGGCGCACGGAGTCCAGGCGGCGTCTCAGGTTCCGCCACCCGCGCCGCTACGCACGAGGAGCACGACCAGAGCTTCCTCCTGCCTTGTCACGATTTGTTCGTGCGGTGGGCACGGGTGTTAGGGGGTCGTGCGACGATGGGGGCATGACCTCGCCCGCTGAAATCGAGCGCGCGCAACTCGAGCAGGACGCCGAAGGCACGACGGACAAGCCGTGGGTGACCGTGGTCTGGAACGACCCGGTCAACCTCATGTCCTATGTGACCTACGTGCTCCAGAAGATCTTCGGGTACTCCCGGGATCACGCTACGAAGTTGATGCTGGACGTGCACCACAAGGGCAAGGCGGTGGTTTCCTCGGGTTCCAAGGAGAAGGTCGAGGGCGATGTGGCGAAGCTGCATTCCGCCGGCTTGTGGGCGACGATGCAGAAGGATTCGTGAGTGGACGGCTGGACCCGCAAGAACGGTCACGTGCAGGCCGAGCTCTCCCAGCAGGAGGCGGCCGTCATCCGCGGCCTGGTCGGGCAGATCAAGGACATGCTCACCGCCCGCGCCGACGAGGCCCCCAAGGATGAGCTCGCCGAGCTGACCGGCATCCGCACCGGACCGTCCACGCCCCCGGAGGACCGGGTGGTCGCGCGGTTGCTGCCCGACTTCTACCGGCGGGACCCGGTCACCGGGGACACCGACGAGGAGGAGACCGACGCCGCCGGCGCGATGCGTTCGCTGCACGAACCGGCGTTGCTGGAGGCCAAGACCGGCGCGGCCCAGCTCGTCCTGGAGACCTGCCCGCCGATGGGCGGCAAGGTCAAGCTCACCAGCGAGCAGGCCGACAACTGGCTGACCGCCCTCAACGACGTCCGCCTGGCGCTGGGCACGGCGCTGGACGTCGAGGACGACATGCCCGACGAGCTCCCCGAGGACGACCTCCGCCGCGAGCACCTCGGCGTCTACCAGTGGCTCACCTGGGTCCAGGACTCCCTCGTGGGAGCCCTCCTCGGCTGACACCGCGAGCTCGTGACGCGGAAACCGCTCAGGGGCAACCGACGTCGAGATCGTTCCCCACCGGCGTTCTAGCCGTGGAGGTCGCGGTAGGTGGTCGTGGCGCCGGGGTGGAGGGGGACCTCGCCGGTGCCGATGAGGTTGCGGACGTCCAGGAACTGGGTCCCCACGGTCTCGCGCGGCACCAGGAACGGAGCCCGGCGCACCAGCACCCGGACCACCGCCGCGGCGAGGTCATCGGGCAGGTTCGGGGTGCAGGCGAGGATGTTCGGGACGCCGATGGTGGCCGTCCCCGAGGTGTTCCGGTACGCGCCCGGGGGCACCTGGAGCTGGTCGCAGACGGGGGTGCAGCGGGCGGCCGCCGCGTTCAGCGGGAGCAGGCGGATCCCGATCCGGTCGTCGAGCGTCTTCAGCAGCGGAGTCGGAAGTCCGCCCGACCACAGGAAAGCCTCGATGCGGCCCTGCTCCAGCGACCGGACCGCCTCCAGCAGCGGGAGCATCTCGGTGCGCAGGTCGGGCCGGTCGGCGAACAGGCGCGCACCCATCAGCGCGGTACCGGACCTCGGGGCGCCGATGGACACCGAACGCAGCTCGGAGAGGTCGCGGACCGGGGAGTCGGCGGGCACCACGAGCTGCGTGTAGTTCTCGTAGACCCGGCCGACGGCCTGCAGCGGGACGTGCGGGCCGAGCTCTCCGGCGAGCGCGGCGTGCGCGGCGTCGGCCAGCACCATGCCCAGGTCGGCGCGGCCGTCGCGGAGCATCTCCAGGTTGTCCACGCTGCCCTGGCTGGGCAACACCACCGGGTGCACGTCGGGCTCGGCGGCGGCGATCTCGGCGCCGAGCAGCGTGCCGAAAGCCGTGTAGAAACCGCCGGGTTCGCCCGAGGCGATGCGCAGCTCGCGCACCGGCTCGGTGCGTCCGCACGCGGCCAGCAGGCCCAGTCCGAGGAACGCGCGCCGTCGCATCACCGCACCTCCGGCAGGTCGAGGTGCACGGTCAGCCCGTGCGGTGTCGTGCGCGCGATGCGCATCTCGCCGCCGTGCGCGGCCAGCAGCTGCCCGGCGATGGCCAGCCCGAGCCCGCTGCCGCGTCTGCCGCGGTGGTGATCGGCGCGCCAGAAGCGTTGCGCCGCAAGCGCGATCTCGTCGTCCGACAACCCTGGTCCGGTGTCGGCGACGGTGAGCGCGCGCCCGTCCCAGCTCACCTCGACCGAGGCGCCCGGTGCGTACTTCACCGCGTTGTCGAGCAGGACGTCCAGCACCTGCGCCAAGTCCTCAGTGGACAGCGCCACCCGCGCGCCCGCCGCCTCGGGTGCGGACAGCGAGATCCCGGCGTCCTCGGCCGCGGAGCGCCAGGCCTGCACCCGGTCGGCGATCGCCGCCGCCACGTCTCCCGGCTCGCCCGAGGCCGGTGCCTGGTCTGCGTTGGCCAGCGCCAGCAGCCGGTCCAGCAGCGCCTCCAGCCGGTCGACCTCGCCGACCGTGGAGCGGTAGGTCCGCTCGCCGCCGGGGGTGATGCGCCGCTCCAGCGCGTCGACCCGCAGCCGCAGCGCCGCCATCGGGTTGCGCAGCTGGTGCGAGGCGTCGGCGACCAGGCGTCGTTGCCGCTCGTCGGCCTCGGCCACCGCCTCCGACATGCGGTTGAACGACGCCGCCAGTTCCCGCAGCTCAGGCGGGCCCGCATCGACCGGGACCCGAGAACGCCGGGACCCCGCGCTGATCGCCCGCACCCCGGCGCCCAGATCGGCCAGCGGCCGCAGCACCCACCGGGCCAGCACCAGCGCGAGCAGCCCGCACACGACCAGCGCGGTCAGCGCACCCGCCGCGATCAGCGCCCAGTGCGCGGCGATGTCCGCGGTGGCCCGCCGCACGGAGGCCTCCAGCACGACCGCCCCGGTCACCCGCGTCCCGTCGCCGACCGGCCGGTAGCGGACCAGCTCCTCCCGCGACCACGGGCGCAGCCACTGCACCGCCCCGGCGGGCTCGTTGCGCAGGGCCTTGTCGATCGATCCGGCCACGTCGGCGGCGCGCACCCCGCCGGTCTCCACGACGGGTGCGCGGGCGGCGTCGACGACGACCAGGGGCTCGCCGTAGAGATCCGTGTAGCGGCGGGCCTCGGCGCGCAGCACGGCGGCGTCACCGGTGCCGAAGGCGTGATCGGCGAGCCCGGCGAAGCGGTCCAGGTCGGCGTTGCGGGCGAGCACCAGCTGCTGGGTGCGCTCGGCGGCGGTGGTGCGCAGCAGCGGCGCGGCGAAGCCGGCCACCGCCAGCACCGAGAACGTCAGCAGCACCAGCAGCAGCCGCTTACGCATCGTCGCCCAGCCGGTAGCCGAAGCCGCGGATGGTCATCAGCAGCTCCGGGCGGTCGAGCTTGGCGCGCACCTGCGCGATGTGCACGTCCAGCGACCGCGACACGGCCAGGTAGGCGTCGCCCCACACCTCGTCCATCAGCCGCTGCCTGCTCACCGCCGTGCCGGCTTCGGCGGCCAGGACCGCCAGGACGTCGAACTCCTTCGGGGTGAGCTCGACCTCGCGGTCGGCGACCTGCACGCGACGGGTCCGCAGGTCGATCCGCACGTCGGCGACCTCGACCTGATCGGAGCCGGGGGAGGGGCGCCTTCCGCGCCGGACGACGGCCTCGATGCGGGCCAGCAGCTCGGCCATCCGAACGGGTTTGACCAGGTAGTCGTCGGCGCCGGAGCGCAGCCCGCGCACGACCATCCGCTCCTCGCCGCGCGCGGTGAGCACGACGACCGGCACCGGGCCGATGCGCCTGAGCTTGCGCAGCACCTCCAGGCCGTCGGTGTCGGGCAGGCCGAGGTCGAGCAGCACCAGGTCGTGGTCGCGGTGCCGCAGCAGGGCGTCCGAACCGCGGCTGACGCGCGTCGTCCGGTGCCCGTGGGAGTCGAGGACGTCGACGAGCGCGTGGGCCACGCCGTCGTCGTCCTCGACGAGCAGAACCCGCACCGGCCACACCTCCGAGGGCAGAGTATGGCCGGTGCCGGTCATCAGCTCCCCATCCGGGAATCCTTCGAGGTCTCCCGCATCCGCAGGTAGACCAGCAGCGAGATCAGCACGCAACCGGAGACGTAGTAGAAGAACACGTTCTCCATGCCCGCCTGCTTGAGCCACAGCGCCACGAATTCCGAGGTGCCGCCGAAGATCGCCACGGTCAGCGCGTAGGGCAGACCGACGCCGAGGGCGCGGATGTTGGTCGGGAACAGCTCGGCCTTCACGATCGCGTTGATCGAGGTGTAGCCGGTGACGATGATCAGGCCGCCCATCATCAGCAGGAACGCGGCGAACGGGTCCTGCGTGCCGCCCAGCACCGTCATCAGCGGAACGGTCAGCAGCGTGCCGGTGACGCCGAAGAACATCAGCAGCTTGCGACGCCCGATCCGGTCCGACAGCGCACCCGCCAGCGGCTGCAGGACGCCGAAGGCCAGCAGCGCGAAGAAGTTGATCCACGCGGCCGTGGGCTTGTCGATGCCGCCCGTGTTGACCATGTATTTCTGCAGGTAGGTGGTGTAGGTGTAGAACGCCACCGTGCCGCCGAGGGTCAGGCCGACCACCAGCAGGCATTCCCTCGGGTACTGCAGCAGCGCCTTGACCGTGCCCTGCTCGGCACCGGACTCCGACGAGCTCTTGTAGCTCTCGGTCTCGTCCATGCCGCGCCGCAGCCACAGCACGACCAGCGCGCCGATGGCGCCGATGACGAACGGGATCCGCCAGCCCCAGGCGTCCATCTGGTCGCCGGTGAGGACCTGCTGGAGGATGATCTGCACGCCCAGCGCGACCAGCTGCCCGGACACCAGCGTCACGTACTGGAAGCTGGAGTAGAAACCGCGCTTGCCCTCGGTGGCGACCTCCGACAGGTAGGTCGCGGAGGTCGCGTACTCGCCCCCGACGGACAGGCCCTGCAGCAGGCGGGCGGCCACCAGCAGGAGCGGAGCGGCGAGGCCGATCGAGTCGTAGCCCGGGGTCAGCGCGATGATCAGCGAGCCGAACGCCATCAGCGTCACCGACAGGGTCAGCGCCGCGCGCCTGCCGAAGCGGTCGGCGTAGCGGCCCAGCATCCAGCCGCCCAGCGGGCGCATCAGGAATCCGACGGCGAACACGGCTGCTGTGTTGAGCAGCTGCGCGGTCGAGTCGCCCTTCGGGAAGAACGTCGCCGCGAAGTAGACGCTGAACGCCGTGTAGGCGTACCAGTCGTACCACTCGATGAGGTTCCCGATGGAACCTCGCACGACGTTGCCGATCACTCGGCGTTCGGAGCGCACCGCCACGTCGCGGTTTGCAGTCGTCATCTCAGGCCTCCAGGTCTTGCGAGCTGAGAAGTGACGATGAACAGGCGGAGACGGCAGGACAACGGCCGGCGGGCTTCCTTTACATCCGGCTAACCTGATCGACAGGAGGTGCGCGATGCCGTTGCCGCCGGGTGAACTGGACGCGCTGGTCGACGTGGAGGGCCTGCTGGTGGGCCACGACCAGCGGCTCGACGGGCACTGGGCGACCGGGGCGACCGCCGTGATCGCCCCCGGCGGTGCGACCGCGGCCGTCGACGTGCGCGGGGGAGGGCCGGGCACCCGCGAGACGGACGTGCTCGAACCCGGTCACCTCGTGCAGCGGGTGAACGGCGTGATGCTCGCGGGCGGCAGCGCCTACGGGCTCGCCGCCGCCGACGGCGCGATGCGCTGGCTCGGCGAGCGCGGCCACGGCGTCCCGGTCGGCGGACCCGGCCAGGTCGTGCCGGTGGTGCCCGCGGCGGTGATCTTCGACGTGCCGATGAACGACTGGGGCAACCGGCCCGACGCCGACTTCGGCTACCGGGCCTGCGACAACGCCAGCCGCACCGAGACCCGGCAGGGCAACGTCGGCGCCGGGACGGGAGCCGTGGTCGGGCCGGTCAAGGGCGGTGTGGGCACCGCCAGCGCCGTGCTGCCCGACGGCACCACCGTCGCCGCGCTGGTCGTGGTCAACGCCGCCGGATCGGCGATCGATCCCGACACCGGACTGCCCTGGACCCCCACGCCGGGGCTCCGCGCACCCGATTCTCACGAAGTGGAAGCGGCGCGCCCGCGTTACGAGGGGCGACCCGGTCGTCACGGACCCGTCGACCGGCCGCTCAACACCACCCTCGGCGTCGTGGCCACCGATCTGAAGCTGAGCAAGGCCGAGTGCGAGCGCCTGGCCGTGGCCGGTCACGACGCGCTGGCCCGCGCCGTCCGGCCCGCTCACCTGCTCGTCGACGGCGACACCGTGTTCGGCCTGGCCACGGGCACCGGCCACGCCCTCCCGGAGCCGGGGGAGCCCGGCTGGGCGGCGCGATTGGACCAGGTCAGCGCGGTGGCGGCCGAGGTCGTCGAGCGCGCCATCGTCCGCGGGATGCTCGAGGCCGAGCCGGTCGGGGAGGTGACGTGCTACACGCGCCTCTATCCCTCCGCGCGGGAATGAATCATCGTGGAACGTCGTTTGCCGAAACGACGAACCCGCACCGGTCCGCCCGCGGTTTCCAGATGCTGGGAGTCCGGTGCCCCACCTACTAGGATGGTTGCTGTGCTGGTGATCCGACGTGACCTCGTGGATGCGATGGTCGCGCATGCCCGACGGGACCACCCGGATGAGGCGTGCGGCGTGATTGCCGGACCGGAAGGGTCCGACCGTCCGGAACGCTTGATCGAAATGATCAACGCCGAGCGTTCGCCCACCTTCTACCGGTTCGACTCCGCCGAGCAGTTGAAGGTGTGGCGGGGCATGGACGCCGCCGATGAAGAGCCGGTGGTCATCTACCACTCGCACACCTCTACCGAGGCCTACCCGTCGCGCACCGACGTCTCCTACGCCTCGGAGCCCAACGCGCACTACGTGCTCGTGTCCACGCGGGACCCGCAGACCCATGAGCTGCGCTCCTACCGCATCCTCGATGGCCAGGTCACCGAGGAGCCGGTGGAGGTCGTGGAGTCGTACATGTTCGCCCACACCGGTAGCGACGAGGTTCCCGACCGCGACTGATCCGCGGCTCGCCCGAAGACCGTTGTTCGCGTTCCCTATGTAGTCCTTTGTGGACAGGAGGATTCCCCATGGCAGTCAACGTTTCCATCCCCACCATCCTGCGGACCCACACCGACGGGCAGAAGTCCGTGGAGGCCAAGGGCGACAACCTCGCCGCGGTGATCGACGACCTCGACGCCAACTACAACGGCCTCAAGGACCGCCTGGTCAAGGAGGGGAACCTGCACCGGTTCGTCAACGTCTACGTCAACGACGAGGACGTCCGCTTCGCCGGTGGCCTGGAAGCCCAGGTCGCCGACGGCGACAACGTCACCATCCTGCCGGCCGTCGCCGGCGGCATGAGCTGACGCGGGAGGACCCCGTGGCTCGATTCGACTCGCTGCTCGACGCGCTGGGTGAGACCCCGCTCGTCGGGCTGCCGCACCTCTCGCCCGCACCCGACGTGCGGTTGTGGGCGAAGCTGGAGGACCGCAACCCGACCGGCTCCATCAAGGACCGGGCGGCGTTGAACATGATCGAGGCCGCCGAGAAGGAAGGCCGGCTCACCACCGGCTGCACCATCCTCGAACCCACCTCGGGCAACACCGGCATCTCGCTGGCCATGGCCGCCAAGCTCAAGGGCTACGGCCTGGTCTGCGTGATGCCCGAGAACACCTCCGAGGAGCGGCGCCAGCTGCTGCAGGCGTACGGCGCGCGGATCATCTCCTCGCCCGCGGCCGGCGGGTCGAACCAGGCCGTGGCGATGGCCAAGGAACTGGCCGAGCAGAACCCCGACTGGGTCATGCTCTACCAGTACGGCAACGCCGCGAACGCCGACGCCCACTACAAGGGCACCGGGCCGGAGATCCTGCGGGATCTGCCGAGCATCACGCACTTCGTGGCCGGTCTCGGCACCACCGGGACCCTCGTGGGCGTGGGCCGGTACCTGCACGAGCACAAGCCCGGCGTTCAGGTCGTGGCCGCCGAACCCCGGTACGGCGAGCTCGTCTACGGGCTGCGGAACCTCGACGAGGGTTTCGTGCCCGAGCTCTACGATCCCGACGTGCTCTCGCGGCGGTTCTCCGTCGGCTCCTACGACGCCCTGCGCCGGACCCGGCAGCTGCTGGAGAACGAAGGCATCTTCGCCGGGATCTCCACCGGCGGGGTCCTGCACGCGGCCCTGACGATCGCCGAGAAGGCGGCCGCAGCCGGGGAGTCCGCGGACATCGCCTTCGTCGTCGCCGACGCCGGCTGGAAGTACCTCTCCACCGGCGCCTACAGCGGCACCATCGACGAAGCGGCCCAACGCCTCGAAGGCCAACTCTGGGCCTGACCCCCGCACACGAGAACCCCGCCTCCCCAAGGAGGCGGGGTTTTTGCTGGTCAGACCCCGGTGCACACCGCTCGACCCGGATTACCGCCGTAATCGGGGACCTGATTACGGCCGTTTTCGTGTCACCCCGGAGCCGGAGGTCGCGGTGGAGTCGGGGCTGGAGGTGGGGTGGTCAGCCTGTGAAGGCGAAGGCTCGGAGGCCTTCCGTGGTCGTGCGGAGGGTGAGGACCGTGCCGTCCGCGGTGGTGGGGGACGGGAGGTCCTCGCGGGCCGTGGTGATGTAGAGGTCCCGGAGGTCCTGGCCGCCGAAGCAGAGGTTGGTGGGGCGTTGAACCGGTAGCGGGATCGTCTCCGCGAGCTCGCCGCTGGGGGCGTAGCGGTGGAGCTCGCCCCTGTCGCGGACCGCCGTCCAGAGGGAGCCGTCGGAGGCCACCGCCAGGCCGGAGGGCTGGCCGCCGACCTCGCAGAGGGTGCGCCGGTCGCCCATCAGGCCCGCGTTGACGTCGAAGTCGAGGACCTCGATGCGGCTGGTGCCAGCGTCGGCGATGTAGAAGCGGGTGTCGTCAGGGCTGGTGGCCAGCCCGAGCCCGGCCTTGAGGTCCTTGATGATCACACCGGCCGAGCCGTCGGGGTTCACCCGCGCCAGCCAGCCGTCGCCGGACTCGTCCTCGCGCATCGTCGTGGCCCACAGCCGGCCCTTGCGGTCGATCATCGTGGCGCCGGCCCGCACGCCTTCGCGGGCCCAGTAGACCAGCCAGGTGCGCTGCTCGCCGTGGGCGTCGAACAGCGCGATGCCCTCCTGCAGGTGCAGCACCAGGCCGCCTCGGCTGCGGGGCTTCGCGCCACCGGTCTGCTGCTGCAACGTCATCGTCGCGTTCGCGTGGCCCGGGCGGTAGCGGTGCACCTCGCCCGCCCGCGGATCCGTCCACAGCAGGGTTTCGGTGCCCACGTCCCAGGTCGGCGCCTGTCCGGAACGCGCCGTCGCCTGCACTGCGATGTCGAGCTGGGCGTGCACACTTCACCTTTCGACCACCGGACGCAACGGGGCCGAACCTTACCGCGAAGATCATCCGATGGGTCCAGATGGCCGAAACCTCGATGATCCGAAACGCACTCGATGCTCAATCGCGGCGCGGTCGGAATCAGGGACGATCCCGATCCCCGGGGTCATTCCTGGCGCTACGCTCGAAGGCGTGACACGCCCGATGGAACGCCCACGTCCACGAGTGCTGCCCGCGAATCCGCTGCGGGCCGCGTTCGGCATGCTCGTCTTCATCGCGGTGCTGTTCGGCATCGAGTTCTACGACGTCGCGACGCCGGCGCCCAACCAGGCGATGGACCTCGACGCCAACGGCATCCTCCCGCGCACCGTCGACGGTCTCGACGGCATCCTCTGGGCGCCGATGCTGCACTTCGGCTGGCAGCACCTGATCAGCAACTCGCTGCCGCTGTTCGTGCTCGGCTGGCTGCTGCTCGCGGGCGGGATCCGCCAGTTCATCGGCGTCACCGCCGTGGTGTGGATCGTCGCCGGCGTCGGGACGTGGCTGATCGGCGCTCCCGGCTACCACGTCGGGGCCTCCGGCGTGATCTTCGGCTGGATGGTGTTCCTGCTGCTGCGCGGGTTCGCCCATCGCAGCATCGCCCAGATCCTGGTCGCCGTGGTGCTGTTCTTCTACTGGGGCGGCATGCTCTGGGGCGTGCTGCCGGGCCAGCCCGGCATCTCCTGGGAGGGCCACCTGTTCGGCGCGGTCGGCGGGGCGATGGCCACCTGGCTGGTGGCGCGCAGCACTAGGCGGCGGGTTCCGGGTGCCGAGCCTGGCACACTGACCGGGTGACCAACGCTCCGATCGGGATCTTCGATTCCGGCGTAGGCGGGCTGACCGTGAGCCGAGCGATCATGGACCAGCTGCCGGGTGAGACCGTCCACTACGTCGGTGACACCGCCAACGCCCCCTACGGGCCGATGCCGCTGGCCGAGATCCGCTCCCGCACCTTGGCGATCACCGACGCGATGGTCGACGAGGGCGTGAAGATGCTGGTCATCGCCTGCAACACCGCCTCGTCGGCCTGCTTGCGGGACGCCCGCGAGCGCTACTCCATCCCCGTGGTGGAGGTCGTGCTGCCCGCGGTCCGCAGGGCCGTGGCCACCACGCGCAACCGGCGCGTCGGCGTCATCGGCACCGACGCCACCATCCGCTCCCGCGCCTACGACGACGCCTTCACCGCCGCGCCGGACATCGAGCTGACCACGGCGGCCTGCCCGCGGTTCGCCGACTTCGTCGAGCGCGGCATCACCAGCGGCCGGCAGGTGCTGGGGCTCGCGCAGAACTACCTCGACCCGCTGCAGCAGGCAGGCGTCGACACCCTCGTGCTGGGGTGCACGCACTACCCGCTGCTGACCGGTGTGCTGCAACTCGCGATGGGCGAGCAGGTGACGCTGGTGTCCAGCGCGGAGGAGACCGCCAAGGACGTCGTCCGGGTGCTCACCGAGCAGGAACGGCTCGCCGAACCGGACAACCTGCCCGAGCACGAGTTCCGGGTCACCGGCGAACCCGAGCGCTTCGCCCGGTTGGCCCGTCGCTTTCTCGGTCCGGCTCCCTCGGCCGATGCCGTTCTGCCGCTTCGCGTGTCAGGCTCTGTCGCATGAAGCTGACGGTCCTCGGCTGCGCCGGGAGCATTCCCGGGCCAGACTCGCCCGCCTCCGGATACCTCCTGGAATCCGGTGACACCCGCATCGCGCTGGATCTGGGCAACGGCACGCTCGGAGCGATGCAGCGCTTCATCGACCCGTTCGACCTCGACGCGCTGTTCTTCAGCCACCTGCACCCCGACCACTGCGCCGACTTCGGCGCGCTGACGGTCTACCGGCGCTACCGGCCTCAGCCGCCGTACGACGCGCGCGCCCGGCGGCTGCCGGTGTTCGGCCCGGACAACGCCCCGGAACGGCTCGCCGCGCTGTACGCGCCCACGGCCGCCGAGCTCGCCGAGACCGACCTGTCCGACGTCTTCGACTTCCGCCCGGTCGGCGCCGAGCCGGTGACCGTCGGGCCGTTCACCATCCGCGCGGTCGAGGTCGCCCACCTGTGCCCGACCTGGGGATTCCGCGTCGAGGCCGAGGGGCGGGTGCTCGCCTACACGGGTGACACCGGGCCGTGCGGTCAGCTCGACGAGCTGGCTTCGGGTGCCCACGTGCTGCTCGCGGAGGCGTCCTGGGAGCACCACGAGGACGCGCCGATGAACGTCCACCTCTCCGGTCGTCAGGCCGCCGAGGTCGCCAAGACCGCGGCCGCCGAGCGGCTGCTGATCACCCACCTGGTGCCCTGGACCGACCACAGCGCCATCCACGCCGAGGCCAGCGCCACCTTCGACGGCCCCACCCAGCTCGTCCAGGCGGGCGCCACCTACGAGGTGTGAGGGAACTCGAACTTCGCGCGAAGTTCGAGGGCGAGATTGCGGACTCGAATTTCGCGCGAAAGTGGAACGGCTCCCTCGTCGCCGGGGCGTGCTGGTGGGCCGGGGCCTTCGACGGCCGGTCGGGGCCTGGGCTTAGGGTTGAGCCGTGGCTAGAGCGGATGGGCGTAGTGACGATCAGCTTCGCGATGTGAAGATCACGCGGGGATACCAGGACTGGCCTGCGGGTTCGGTGCTGGTGGAGTTCGGCCGTACCCGGGTGCTGTGCGCGGCCAGCGTGCAGGAGGGCGTTCCGCGCTGGCGGACCGGTTCCGGGCTGGGCTGGGTCACCGCCGAGTACGCGATGCTGCCCTCGGCGACCAACACGCGCGGCTCCCGCGAGTCGGTGAAGGGCCGCATCGGCGGCCGCACCCACGAGATCTCCCGGCTGATCGGCCGGTCCCTGCGCGCCTGCATCGACATGGCGGCGCTGGGCGAGAACACCATCACCCTGGACTGCGACGTGATCCAGGCCGACGGCGGAACCCGCACCGCCGCGATCACCGGCGCCTACGTGGCGCTGGCCGACGCGGTGACGTGGCTGGGCGCTGCCGGCCGGCTGTCCGACCCGAAGCCGCTGTCGTGCGCGATCCAGGCGGTCAGCGTGGGCGTCGTCGACGGCCGCGTGCGCCTGGACCTGCCCTACGAGGAGGACTCGCGCGCCGAGGTCGACATGAACGTGGTCGCCACCGACCACGGCACCCTGGTCGAGGTGCAGGGCACCGGTGAGGGCGCCACCTACACGCGGTCCACCATGGACAAGATGCTCGACTTCGCGCTGGCCGGGTGCGGTGAGCTCGCTCGGCTGCAGGAAGCCGCGCTCGCCGAGCCGTACCCGGGTGAGCTGCCCGGGGGCGCGGCATGAGCCGGTTGCTGCTGGCCACCCGCAACCAGAAGAAGCTGGTGGAGCTGCGCCGCATCCTCGAGGCCGAGGGCGTCACGGGCCTGGAGGTCGTGGGGCTGGCCGACGTGCCGGAGTTCCCGGAGGCGCCGGAGACCGGGGCCACCTTCGAGGACAACGCCCTCGCCAAGGCCGCCGACGCGGCGCGGGCCACGGGCCTGCCCGCGGTCGCCGACGACTCGGGCCTGGAGATCGACGCGCTCAACGGGATGCCGGGTGTGCTCTCGGCCCGCTGGGCCGGTGCGCACGGCGATGACCAGGCGAACCTCGACCTCGTGCTCGGCCAGATCAAGGACGTGCCGGACGAGCGGCGCGGTGGGGCGTTCGTCTCCGCCGCCGCGCTCGTGCTGCCCGACGGCGCCGAGACCGTGGTGCGCGGCGAGTGGCGCGGCACGATCATCCGGGAATCCCGGGGAGCCAACGGCTTCGGCTACGACCCGATCTTCGTTCCCGAGGGCGAGACCCGCACCAGCGCTGAGCTGTCCCCGGAGGAGAAGGACGCCGACTCGCACCGCGGCCGGGCCCTGCGCCTGCTGCTGCCGTCGCTGCGCGAACTCGCCGCTTGACGTGATGTCGCTCGCCCCGGTGGGGGTCTGACCGGGATGGCCGGTTAACTTCGGTGCGTGTTCACCGAGTGGTTTGAACTGGCCCTGCTCGTCGTCGTCGGCTTCCTGTCCGGCGCGGTGAACGCGGTGGCCGGTGGCGGTTCCCTGCTGGTGTTCCCGGCGCTGCTGGCGACCGGGATGCCGCCGCTGGTGGCCAACGTGACCAACTCGGTGGCGCAGGGGCCGGGTTTCGTGGGCGCGGCGGTCAGCCAGCGCGACGACCTCACCGGCAGTCCGCGCAGGCTGTGGACCACCTCGATCGCGGCGTGCGTGGGGTCGGCGGTCGGCTGCGCGCTGCTGATGGTGCTGCCGGGCGAGGTCTTCGACGCCGTGGTCCCCGCGCTGGTCGGGCTGTCGGCGGTGCTGATGGCCTTCCAGAACACCATCCGCAAGTGGCTCGGTTCACCTGCCGAGGGTGCCCCGGACCGCACGGTGCTGCTCACCGCCGGGGTCTTCCTCGCCTCGATCTACGGCGGGTACTTCGGCGGAGCGCGCAGCGTCATCCTGATCGCGATCCTGGTGCTGGCCGCGACCGACAGCATGCGCAGGCTCAACGCGCTCAAGAGCTGGCTGGGCATGATCGGCAGCGCCGCCACCCTCGTCGTCTACGCGCTCGTCGCTCCGGTGGACTGGGTCGCGGTGGCGATGCTGGTGCCCACCACGGTCATCGGCGGCTACGCGGGCGGCAAGCTCGCCCAGCGCCTGCCCTCGACCCTGCTCCGCTACCTGGTCGTGGTCATCGCAGCAGGCGTCGCCATCTACATGGTCTTGGACTGATCCGGTGGGCGGCGGCAGCCGCCGTTTCAAGTGCGGGACTCCACTCGCACCGCCGCGGGTTCTCAGACGTCGTCTGGGGATGACAGCCGAAGCGCCGTGCATTGGTCATACACAAGTTTCGGATCCCGGAGCCAGACGGCGTCTGAGGTTCCGCTGCCCCCGCTGAGCAAGGTGATCGCTCTGCGGAAGGGGATCAGGCGCCGATCTCCTTGCGGAGTCGGTCGACGTGGCCGGTGGCCTTGACGTTGTAGAGGGCCTTGGCGATCTTGCCGTCGGGGTCGACGACGAAGGTCGAGCGGATGACGCCCTGCACGACCTTGCCGTAGTTCTTCTTCTCGCCGAAGGCGCCCCACGCGGTCATGACGGCGCGGTCCTCGTCGGACAGCAGCGGGAACGTGAGCCCCTCGGCGTCGCGGAACTTCGCGAGCTTCGCCGGCTTGTCCGGGGAGATGCCCAGCACGTCGAAACCGGCCTCGTTGAGCTCGGCGAGGCTGTCGCGGAAGTCGCACGCCTCCTTGGTGCAGCCCGGGGTGCTCGCGGCGGGGTAGAAGTAGACGACCACCGAGCGGCCGCGGAAATCGCTCAGCGAGACGGTGTTGCCGTCGGCGTCCGGCAGCGAGAACTCGGGCGCGGCGTCGCCGTCGGAGAGTCGGTTCTGTTCGCTCATGCCCGCGACGCTAGCTGATGGGCCGGACGGCTCATCCGGGCAGCGCCGCACCGCCCGCGGCGGGAGTGAGCTGAGACACCTGCTCGATGATGGCCGGGTGCGCCGGCTGCTGCTGGGCGACGAGGAATCCGCCGAGGATCAGTCCGGCCAGCGCCGAAGTGGTCACGGCAATGGCGCACCTTGTGTAGACGCGGACGGACACCGTCGAAATTCCTTTCGCAGAGCGGGAAATCCGCGTTCGAGGCGGACATGGTGGTGATCGCCGGTATCGCGCGGATCGTTACCCGTGTCGCTCGATCGGGCTACCGGGTTGCGGGGGTGGTGCCCCGGGCGTAGACGGGAGGTGGCCCATTCGATCGTGGTTCACGGAGGAAGCGCATGCCGACCGTCGCCGAACAGTTCATCGAAGTCCTCGTGCAGGCCGGTGTGAAGCGCATCTACGGGATCGTCGGCGACAGCCTCAACCCGGTGGTCGACGCCGTCCGCCGGACCGAGGGCATCGAGTGGGTGCACACCCGGCACGAGGAGGCGGCCGCGTTCGCCGCGGGGGCCGAAGCGCAGGTCACCGGCCGGCTCGCGGTGTGCGCGGGCAGTTGCGGTCCGGGCAACCTGCACCTGATCAACGGGCTCTACGACGCGCACCGCAGCGGTGCGCCGGTGCTGGCGCTGGCCTCGCACATCCCGTCGGCGCAGATCGGCACCGGGTTCTTCCAGGAGACGCACCCGGAGGAGCTGTTCAACGAGTGCAGCCACTTCTGCGAGATGCTCTCCCAGTCCGAGCAGATGCCGCGGCTGCTGCGCTCGGCGATCCAGACCGCGGTCGGTCGTCGCGGGGTGTCGGTGCTGGTGCTGCCGGGTGACGTGGCCGAGGAGTCGGCGGCCAAGCCGACCGGCCACGGCGTGGTCGACTGGGATCCGCCGACGCTGCTGCCCTCGGCCGAGCAGGTCGCGGCGCTGGCCGACAAGATCAACCGAGCCGAGCGGCCGATGATGTTCTGCGGAGCGGGTTCTCGTGGTGCGCACGCCGATGTGATGGAGCTCGCGGAGAAGATCAAGGCGCCGGTCGGGCACGCGCTGCGCGGCAAGGAGTGGATCCAGTACGACAACCCCTACGACGTCGGCATGAGCGGGCTGCTGGGCTACGGCGCGTGCCACGAGGCGATGCACAAGGCCGACCTGGTGCTGCTGATGGGCACCGACTTCCCGTACGACAACTTCCTGCCGCAGGCCAACACGGTGCAGGTCGACATCGAGCCCACGCACCTGGGCCGCCGCACGGTGCTGGACCTGGCGGTGCACGGCGACGTCGCCGAGACGATCCGCGCGGTGCTGCCGAAGGTCAGCGCCAAGACCGACCGCTCCTACCTGGACCGGATGCTGCGCGAGCACGCCGGCCAGCTGGAGAAGGTCGTCGACGCCTACACCCGCAACGTCGAGTCGCAGGTGCCCGTCCACCCCGAGTACGTCGCCGACGTGCTGGACGACCTGGCCGCCGACGACGCGGTGTTCACAGTGGACACCGGGATGTGCAACGTGTGGGCGGCCCGCTACATCACTCCCAACGGGCGCCGCCGGGTGCTCGGGTCGTTCGTGCACGGGTCGATGGCCAACGCGCTGCCGCAGGCCATCGGCGCGCAGCTGGCCGCGCCGGACCGCCAGGTGGTGTCGATGTCCGGTGACGGCGGGCTGGCGATGCTGCTGGGCGACCTGCTGAGCCTGCGGACGCACCGGCTGCCGGTGAAGACCGTGGTGTTCAACAACTCGTCGCTGGGCATGGTCAAGCTGGAGATGCTGGTCGACGGGATGCCGGACTTCGGCACCGACCACGACAGCGTCGACTTCGCCGCGATCGCCCGCGCGGCCGGGATCAACTCGGTCCGGGTCGAGAAGCCCGGCGAGGTCCGCGACGCGCTCGCCGACGCGCTGTCGCGCCCGGGTCCGGCCCTGGTGGACGTGGTGACCGACCCGAACGCGCTGTCCCTGCCGCCGCACATCACCGGCGAGCAGGTCAAGGGCTTCGCCCTCGCCGTCAGCCGCACGGTCCTCTCAGGAGGCGTCGGGAAAATGGTGCAGCTGGCCCGGAGCAACCTCCGCAACGTGCCCAGGCCCTGACACGTTGTGGAGATCCGTGGTCTTTCTGCTTTACGGTGCGGGTAGCGGAACCTGAGACGCCGCCTGGACTCCGTGCGCCACTCCTGATGTATGCCGATGCACGGCGTCGCGGCGTACTCGCCAGGCGACGTCTCAGAACCCGCGGCGGTGCCGGTTGCTGGGGTGGTCTCCACGCCTCGCGGCTGCGCCGCTTGCGGGCTCCGGACTGCCGTCAGTCGCGGTTGCGGGGGGTGAGGCGGCCCGCTCTGAGCCAGAGCAGCAGGCCCATTCCGAAGAACACGGCCCAGACCAGCACGGACACGACCATCAGCAGGTACACGTGGAATGTCACCCCCATGACGTGGCTGTCCGGCCCTCCGCTCGGACCGCTACGACAAGCATCCCGCCGCAGAAGCTTCCCGTGAAGATGTCGTACGGGTGATCGGGATGTGACTCCTTGTGGTGGGCCGGGCAGGATGGGGGCCATGACAGTCAGTCCCACGGTTCGTCGCCGCAGGCTGGCCGCCGAATTGCGCAGACTGCGCGCGCATTCGGAGGTCACCCAGCAGCAGGCGGCCACCCACCTCGGTTGCACCCAGGCGAAGATCGGCCGCTTCGAGACCGCGAAGAGATCACCGTCGGTCGGCGACGTGTCCGCGTTGCTGGACTTCTACGAGGTGGACAACGCCGAGCGCGAGCAGTTGATCAACCTGGCGCGCGACGCCCGCAAGCGCGGCTGGTGGCACTCCTACAGCGACGTGCTGCCCGAGTGGTACGAGACCTACGTGGGTCTCGAGGCGGAGGCGTCCAGCATCCACACCTACGAGTCCGAAGCGATCCCCGGGTTGCTGCAGACGCGTGAATACGCCTACGCCATCACCAAATCCACGCTCATCCGCGCGCACGACGCGGAGATCGGCCGGCGCGTGGACCTGCGGATCCAGCGGCAGGAGCGGGTCACCGGCGACAACCCGCTGGAGCTGTGGGCGGTGGTCGGCGAGGCCGCGCTGCGCCGTCCCGTCGGCGGTGACGGCGTGCTGCGCAGGCAGCTGGAGCACATCCTCAAGCTGGGCCAGCTGCCGAACGTGACGTTGCAGGTGATGCCGCTGGACGCCGGAGCGCATCCGGCGCAGGCGGGCCCGTTCGTGATCCTGCGCTACTCCAACCACATTGACCCGGACGTGGTCTACCTGGAGACCCATGTGGGTGGGCTGTACCTGGAGCGCGAGATCGAGCTGACGAACTACGCCACGATGATGGACCATCTGAGAGCGCATGCGGTAGACCCGGAAGGTTCGGTCGATTTCATCCAACAACGCATAGGAGAGCTTTAGATGGCGGAAATATCCGGCTGGCGCACCAGTTCCCGCTCGCAGGGGCAGGGCCAGTGCGTCGAGGTCGGCTTCGGGTCCGATCACGTGGGTGTGCGGGACACCAAGAACCGGGGGGCGGGGCGCATCGAGTTCGCCTCGCAGTCGTGGCAGGAGTTCGTCGGCGGCCTCAAGAGCGGCCGTTTCGACCTGGACTGAACCAGAGGGGAGCGCGCTGACTCGGGGGGCGCTCCCCGCCAGTACTCGAAACCTGTTCCGCCGCAGCGCGTTCCAGGAAGGGTGCGAGCAGGCCCGGGACGGCTTCGTCGGCCAGAGCCAGGCCGTCTCCGGTGCGGACGTCGTAGATCCGGTAGAGGCTCGACCCGGCCGCCGTGGTCGCGCCGACGGTCATCAGGTCCGAGCGGCGCTGGAACACCGTGCGGGAGAGCCGCCAGCCGATGATGTTCTCGCGTTGCAGCGCGACGGTGCGGCGAACCGCGCTTCCGTTGCGCGCCACCAGGTATCGATCGTCCATCGCGTGCCCGAGAGTGCGGTGGGCGTCGACGGCGAAGCCCAGGCCCGCTAGCAGCGCGAGCACCACGAGGACGACGGCGAAGGCGACCGGGATCCAGCCCAGCACCGCCGGGACCGCCACCACGACCGCGACCGCCAGGGCGCACAGCAGCGCCCAGCCGATCCGGCGCCGCAGCGCGGCCCTCGGGTGCGGGGTGAGCGCGATGTCGAAGGGCTGATCGCGCAGCACCGCCGCAGCGACCCGCCAGGCCTCCGCGCGGGGAGCGGGCGGCAGCAGGACCTTGCTGTCCGGCTGCTTGGTGTCCTGCTTCTGCTCCTGCAGGCCGGTGGCCACCGCCGCGAGCTTGGCGCCGCCGGCCAGCCGCAGCGGCAGCGGTTCGCACAGCTCGACGCCGCGCAACCTGCGCTCCTCCAGCGACAGCGACCGGGTGGTGAGCAGGCCGCGCTTGACGCGCAGGGTGCCCGGTTCGCGGGTGAGCCGGAAGCCCCACCACATCTCCAGCGACAGCAGGAACGCCCCGATCACGCCGATGACCAGCGCCATCGCGGCCACCACGAGCGCGAACGCCACGATGCCCAGCGAGGTGACGGCGCTCCCGAGCGCGTCGAAGACGCCCCACTTGCGCAGCAGCTGGTCGAAGGAGCCGACCGCCGATCCGATGGCGCCCCAGACCACGAGCATCAGCGACACGGTCAGCGCCGAGTAACCGAGCCATTTCGGTTCGAGCCGCGACAGCACGCCCTCGTCCGGTGATTCCTCCACAGTGGACCCGCCGAGGGTCATGTCGCGGCGCAGCGCCTCGGCCGCCGAGCGCGTGATCGACTGCAGCCGGATGGTGGCCTCGGTGCCCTGCGCTCCGGTGCTGATCTTCACCGTGGTGAGGGCGAACAGCCGCTCGTGCGGCGCCGCGGTCAGGTCCACGGTGCGGATGCGGTCGCGCGCGAGGGACCGGTGGTTGCGGAACAGCCCGCCGAGCTGCTGCTCGAAGCGCTCCTCGGTGATCCGGTACCGGTAGAACACCCACTGGTAGGTGGCGGCGCCCGCGACGAGGAGCGCCGTCCCCAGGCCGATCAGGAACGTGATGAGCACCGGCGTGGTCCCGGCACCGGCGATGACCATGACCAGCAGCGTGGCCAGCGCGGGCGCGGCCACGACCGCTCCCGCCGCCGGGATCGACTTCGCGTCCAGCCGGCGCCACTGCCCGTCGACGGCGCTCACGTCGCGTCCCCCGGCGTCGCCTGGGTCGCGGTGGTGAGCTGCTCGACGACGGCCGCCGCCTGCTCGCGGTCCATGCCGTCGATGTTCAGCGGTCCGGCCGCCGACGCGGTGGTGACGGTGACGCTGGAGAGGTCGAACAGCTGCTGGAGCGGTCCGCGCACGGTGTCGACGGTCTGGATCCGCGACATCGGCGCGATCCGCCACTCCTGCCGCAGCCAGCCCGCCGAGGTGTAGACGGCGTCGTCGGTGATCTCCCACCGGTGCACCCGGTAGCGCCACTGCGGCATGACCGCGGTGTAGACCGCACCGAGCACGGCGATCAGCACCGCGGGCAGCAGCAGCCAGAAGCGGGCCGGTGCGATGAGGATCCCCAGCACCACGAGCACGATCACCGGCGGCAGCAGCAGCGCCAGGGCCTGCGCCGTCCACCAGGCGACCGCCCGGCGTTCCACCCGGTTGCGCGGCGGGCGGAGCCGCACTCCGTCTTCAGGCATCGTCGAGGCCCCTTTCGTGGGCTGTTCCCCAGATTGTGTCGAATCGTTGGCGGGCCCGTGCGGTTCAGAGGGATTTCAGCGCGGGCCAGATCGTCGACCAGGGCTGGGTCTTGCCGGTGGCGACCCAGCCCTTGAGGTTCTCGCCCGGGGTCGCGAGCCGGATGTCGGTGAAGTACGGCCGGAGCTCCTCGGCGTCGCGTCCGTAGTAGACGATCGTGTCGATCTCGTCGGACGGTGCGTCGAAGTAGCCGTAGCCGCGGTGCGGGCTGAACACCTCGGGCAGCGGGTGGTGCTCGCCGCCGACTTCGAGCATCGCGGCGGAGACGTAGTTCTCGCCGACCACCGCCGTGCGGGTGCGCTGCTCGGCGGGCAGCGACAGGTAGGCGCGGGAGACGTCCTGGGCGATGGCGTCGCTGATCCGGTCGCTGTCGATCCGGGTGAGCGCCGCCGAGAACTCCCGGTTGATCGAGTTGCCGGAGTAGATCAGCATCCCGGCGGTGACCAGCGAGAGCGCGTAGACGGGCCAAGCCGCCCACCCCCAGCGGGGCGGCTTGGCCTCCCTGCGCCGCTGCAAGCCCACCGTCGCCGCCGCGATCGGCAGGCCGTACATCCCGATCAGGTAGTAAGGCCGGCCGGCGGTGACGACGAAGAAGACCCACAGCAGGATCATGGCGACCGCGAACATCCGGTACGGGCGCAGCCACGACCTGCTCAGCAGCAGCCACAGCCCGGCCAGCACCAGCGCGGTCCCGAGCACCCCGGCGTAGAGGACGAGCTGCACGGCGGTCCCGCCGCGACCGCCCGAGAGCATCGGGGATTCCTGCGCGACGATCGACGACATCGCCAGCTGCGGCCACCCGTGCAGCGCCTGCCAGATCAGCGCCGGCGAACCGATCAGCAGCGCGATCCCCGCGCCCGCCCACAGCAGGGGCCGGGTCAGCACGGCTCGCGGGCCCACCGCCAGGGCGCTGACCAGCAGTGCCGCGCAGAGGATCACGACCTGGAACTTCAGCTGCAGGTTGATGCCCAGCAGCACCCCGAACACCAGCAGCAGCCGGTCGTCGGCGACGCCCTGCGCGTGCTGCCGGAGCCAGCGCACCAGCGGCAGCAGCAGCGCCGCCCACAGCAGCGGCTCGAAGGTGTAGGGCGCCACCCAGTGCCCGATCAGGTTGCTCCACAGCCCGGTCGCGCCGGCGAACGCCGCGATGGTCTGCGCGCGGCGGTCGGCCCCCAGCTCCCGGGCCAGCAGCGCGATCAGCACCACCGCACCGCCGGAGGCGAGCGCGGCAGGAAGCCGGAGCACGAACATCGAATCCGGCGCGATGAAGTCCATCGCGGCGGCGATCATCGGCGTCAGCGGCGGCTGGTCGGCGTATCCCCAGTCCGGGTTGAACTTCCCGGCCGCGAGCATGTAGACCTCGTCGATCCAGTAGTCCCCGAAGGCGCCCGCGATCGCGTGCGCCAGGGCGAGGACGCCGGCGATGCCGAGCACCGGCCACGTCGCCTGCGGGTGCAGCGTCCGCGGCGCTCTGCGCCGGGTGTGCGGTTCATCGATGAGCATGAATTCCCCCCCAGGAATCGGTGTGCCACCAGTCAACCCCGGAGCCCGCCCTGATCAACACCGCGATTCGTCGGGTGCTGCGGCGACGAAGGTTGTGCCCGCTGACGCCCGGTGCAACTTTCGTCTAGACCTGGGTGGCCTGCGGTGGTGTCCGGCTTCGCAACCGGGCTCGGCGGCCCTAACGTGGGCCTGGTGAAACGACCGCTCTGGCGGCTTCTTTGGAACACACCGCGAGAGGCCGTCTTCGACATCTGCCTGGTCATCGTGCTGTTCGCGTTCCCGCGAATGGTGGCGGGCTACTACCCGACCGATGCGCTGCCGGGCACCTACGACTGGATCGGCGGGCTGTGGTTCAGCCACCTGGCCAACGATCTGCTGTGCCTGGGGCTGCTGGTGCGCCGCCGCTGTCCGGTGGCGCTGCTGTGGGTCGTCGCCGCGCTCTCGGTCGCGCAGGCTCTGCTGATCCAGTTCGGCCCCGGGCCGCTGTTGCAGGTCAACGTGTCCACGGACCCCTGGGTCCCCGGTGCCACGCCGTGGGTGCTCTACGCGGTGATCGTCCACGGGCGCGGGCACCGCTACCTCGCCTGGGCGTTGATCCTCGTGGTGACCGCGATCAGCCTGCGGCTGGGCCACGCGCCCCACCCGGAAGTGGTGATCACCGGTGCGGCCTGGACGGTGTTCCCGATCGTGCTCGGGCTCTACGCCGCCGAGCGCGGCAGGCTCGCCGACGCGCTGCGGGAACGCGCCGAGCGCGCCGAGCACGAGCGCGAGCTGCTCGCCGAGCAGGCCCGCGCCGACGAGCGCGCCCGGCTGGCCGTGGAGATGCACGACGTGGTCACCCACCGCGTCAACCTGATGGTGTTGCAGGCCGGTGCGCTCGGCGTGGTCAGCGACGACCCGGCGGTGCACCGCGCCGCGGAGGACCTGCGCGCCAGCGGCGGCGAAGCGCTCGCCGAACTGCGCGACCTGGTCGGCGTGCTGCGCCGCGGCGACGAGGAGCGCGGCGATGCCGGCGTCGACACCCCCGACGCGGACACGCCCAGCGACGTGCCGGACCTCCGCGAGCTCATCGGCCAGTCCGAGGCCGTGGGCATGTCCGTGCACTTCACGGCGGACGGAGACCCCGCGCCGGTCACCCCGGCGGTCGGCAGGACCGCCTACCGCGTGGTGCAGGAGGGGCTGACCAACGCCCACAAGCACGCGCCCGGCGCCGACGTGCACGTCCGCGTGCTCTACAGCGACGACCGGGTGCGCGTGAGCGTCCGCAACACCGCCCCCACCGGACCCGCGCCCGCGCTCGCCGGCAGCGGAGGGGGAGTGGGGCTGCTCGGGTTGCAGCAGCGCGTCGAGCTCGTCGGCGGGACGTTCCGCTCCGGCGCCACCGACGGCGACGGGTTCGAGGTGGAGGCCATACTGCCCGGGTACGTGCCCACCGAGGAGACCGCCGATGCCTGAGACGATCCGGGTGCTCGTCGTCGACGACGAATCGATGGTCTGCGCGCACCTGCGCACGATCCTCGGCTCCGCGCCCGACATCGAGGTCGTCGACGAGGCGCAGGACGGCGCCGCCGCCGTGGAAGCCGCCGTGCGGCACCGGCCGGACGTCGTGCTGATGGACCTGCGGATGCCCGGCGTCGACGGGCTCACCGCCACCGAGCGGATCTGCGCCATGCCCGACGCTCCCGCCGTGGTCGCGCTGACCACCTTCGACGCCGACAAGTACGTGCTGCGCGCGCTGCGGGCCGGGGCCGTCGGGTTCCTGGTGAAGTCCACGCCGCCGCAGGACCTCATCGGCTTGGTGCGGGTCGCCGCGGACGGGCACACGGTCCTCTCGGAGGAGGCCAAGCGGCGCCTGCTGGCGGCCACCGGCGGGGAGCAGACCGCCCGGGAACGCGCGGTCGGGCTGACCCGCGAGCTCACCGAGCGGGAGATCGAGGTGCTCACCTGCCTCGGTCGCGGCATGTCCAACGCGCAGATCGCCGCGCGGCTGCACCTCTCGGAGGCGACCGTGAAGAGCTACGTGTCGCGGATGCTCGTCAAGCTCGACTGCGAGAACCGCTTGCAGGCCGGGCTCCTCGCCTACGACGCGGGCCTCGTGCCCCGCTGACGCTCGGGACCTGCATGATCGTTAGGCCATCCGGGTGGATTGGTCCAACAGGTTTAACGATCAATCGAGTGAGCTCCACCGATTGGCTCTGGAATATTCCACCCAAGATCGGTACACCATAGGTGACGCGTTCCGAACGGTTGTCGGGGCCGGGAACGCGTCAGCGCCGTCGGTTCGGGGATCGATGGCGCACCGGTCGGAGGGGTCCGGCCGCAACGAGGGTGCCCTCGGCGCAATCGGGGTGCGCCGAGGGTGCCTTTCTCTTCGGGTCCTTGGCGCTGGTCCTCTTGCCGGGCGGTGCGGGTGGCGGAACCTGAGCGGCCCTCTGGGTCCGGGCGCCACTCCTCGAGTATGTCGAAACGCGGCGTCGCGGCGTCCTCCCCAGAGAACCGCTCAGAACCCGCGGCGGTGCGGTTGCTTTGGTGGGGTAAAGAGAAAGCACCTTCGGTGCTTGCCTGACGTTGTGCTCTGCGTTGAGCAATTGTCGCCCGGTGGTTGATATTTTCATTTCCTTGGGCTTGTGACCTGCGGGTTAATGGGGAAAAGCGGCAAAATCCTTCTCTTTCGCGGTTGTTCTCGGGTTGGTTAGTGTTCGATCAAGTTTGCTGCGGGGAGCCGGGTTGGGGGAAGGCAGGCCCTCGGCTCGAGCTCTCGCGGCAAGACCTTCGGACAAGGAGATTCACGATGGTCGATGCCCCACGTCGCCTCGCCCGGATCGCCGGTGTTGCCGCGATCGCCGTCGCCGCGCTCACCTCGGCTTCGGTCGCCCAGGCGGCCCCGGCCGACGTCAACCCGTACATCGTCGGCGGGCAGGACGCCGAGATCGCGGACCACCCGTTCACCGTCGCGCTGACCACGCCCGACGGTCAGCAGTTCTGCGGTGGCTCGCTGGTGTCCCCGACCAAGGTCCTCACCGCCGCCCACTGCACCACCGGTCAGCAGCCCGCCGACATCAAGATCGTCAGCGGCCGCACCACCATGAGCACCACCGAGGGCACGGTTTCCGACGTCACCAACGTCTGGATCCACCCGGAGTACACCGACGCCACCAAGGGCTTCGACGTCTCCGTGCTGACCCTCGGCGCCCCGGTGCAGGAACAGCCCATCGAGCTCGCCACCGCCGACGACGCGGCGTACGCCCCCGACACCCAGGCCACCATCCTGGGCTGGGGCAACACCTCCGAGGGCGGCCAGCAGGCCGACCACCTGCAGATGGCTCAGCTGCCGGTGACCTCGGACGACACCTGCTCCAAGGCGTACCCGGAGTACAGCAACCAGTCGATGGTCTGCGCCGGTGTGCCGGAAGGCGGGATCGACAGCTGCCAGGGTGACTCGGGCGGCCCGATGGTCGCCGACGGTCGCCTGATCGGCGTCGTGTCCTGGGGCCAGGGTTGCGCGCAGCCGGGCTTCCCGGGTGTCTACGCCCGCGTCGGCGCCTACAACGACGTGATCACCGAGCAGATCAACTCCTGACGAGCGACCCGGCCGGGGTTGTCATCCCGCTGGCCCCGGCCGGGCCCGCTGCAGGAACTGTTCAGGGATTGCTCTGTGGAAGAAGGGCCGTGGACGCTCGCTCGCCGTCCGCGGCCTTTCGCTATGCCGGGACCAGCGTCACCGTCATGCCCAGCTTGACGTCGGTGTGCTCGGCGGCGTCGGCGCTCTCGACGACCTCGGTCGCCAGCACGGCCCCGGCGATCTCGTCCCGGTGCGCGCTCAGAGCCGCACCGACCTCCGCGGGACCGCTCCAGCGCAACGAGATCCGGTCGGTGATCTCCCGGCCGTCCTGCTTGCGGCAGTTCTGCACGAACCGGATGATCTCCCGCGCCACCCCGGCCAGCCGCAGCTCCGGCGTGATCGCGGTGTCCAGCGCGATCGAGACCTCCCGCTGCTCCTCCGACGGCCACCCCGTTCCGGCGACGTCGCCGGTGACGACCTCGCGGACGTTGATCTCCTCGGCCAGATCCGCCCGCAGCTCGGCGGGCAGCTCCGGGCTGATCACCGCCGTCGCCAGCGGCTGCCGCACCTTCAGCGCCTCGTCGCGGCGCAACGACCGGCCCGCCACCGCGAGCCTGCGCTCGACGTCGACCAGCGACAGCAACTCCTCGTCGACCGGACCCGGTTCGGGCCAGGCCGCGAGGTGCACGGACTCGGGGAGGTCCGCGGAACCCGGGCGGACGCTGCGCTGCCAGACCTCCTCGGTGAGGAACGGGATGAACGGGGCCAGCAGCCGGGTCAGCACGTCCAGGCATGCGTGCAGCGTGCGCAGGGCGTTGACCTCGCCGTCCCAGAACCTCGGGCGCGAGCGCCGCACGTACCAGTTCGACAGGTCGTCGACGAACTCCGCCAGAACCCGGCCGGCCCCGGCGGTGTCGTAGTCCTCCAAGCGCGAATCCGCCTGCCGCACGACCTGGTTCAGCCTCGACAGCACCCACCGGTCCAGCACCGGCCGCTCGGCCGGCGGATCGGGCTCGGCCCACTCCGACAGCGACGCGTAGCGGTTGAAGAACGACGCCGTGTTCCAGTAGGTCAGCAGCACCTTGCGGACGATCTCGCGCAGCGCCTCGTGCCCCACCCGGCGCGGTGACCAGGGTGAACCGCTGCACAGCATGAACCAGCGCACCGCGTCCGCGCCGTGGGCCTCCATCAGCGGCAGCGGCTCCAGCACGTTGCCCAGGTGCTTGCTCATCTTCCGGCCGTCCTCGGCCAGGATGTGCCCCAGGCACACCACGTTCCGGTAGCTGGAGCGGTCGAACAGCAGCGTCCCGATCGCCATCAGCGTGTAGAACCAGCCGCGGGTCTGGTCCAGCGCCTCGCAGATGTAGTCCGCCGGGTAGTTGCGCTCCAACGCCTCCGCGCTGCCCGGCTCGTGCGGGTAGCCCAGCTGCGCGAACGGCATCGAACCCGAGTCGAACCAGGCGTCGACCACCTCCGGCACCCGCGCGGCCCGCTGCGCGCACTCCGGGCAGGCGAAGGTGATCTCGTCGATGTGCGGCCGGTGCGGGTCGAGCCCGGAGAGATCGCGTCCGGCTCGTTCGCCCAGCTCAGCGCGGGAACCGATGGCCGTCACGTGCCCGTTGGTGCAGCGCCACAGGGGCAGCGGAGTGCCCCAGTAGCGGTTGCGGGACAGCGCCCAGTCGACGTTGCCCGCCAACCAGTCTCCGAAGCGGCCGTGCTTGACGTGCTCGGGGTACCAGCGGGTGTTCTCGTTCTCCCGTTGCAGCGCTTGGTGAATCGCGGTCGTGCGGATGTACCAGGATTGCTGCGCGCGGTACATCAGCGGCGTGTGGCAGCGCCAGCAGTGCGGGTAGGCGTGCTCGATCGTCGCCTCGCCGAGAAGCGCGCCCCGCCGTCGCAGGTCGTCGACCAGGACCGGGTCGGCTTCCTTGAAGAACATGCCGCCGACCAGCGGCAGCGCCGGGTCGAAGCGGCCGTCCGGGCCGAGCGGGTCGACCACCGGGAGCCCGTTCGCGCGGCCGGTCGCGAGGTCGTCCGGGCCGAACGCCGGAGCCAGGTGCACCAGGCCCGTGCCGTCGGTGGTGGAGACGTAGTCGGCGAGCACCACGCGGTGGGCGTCCGGGACGTCCACCAGGTCGAACGGCGGGCGGTAGGCGAGCCCTGCCAGGTCGCGCCCCGGAACGCGTGCCAGCACCTCGCCCTCGACGACGTCGGCCGGCGACTCGGCGACCACGAACGTGCCGCGCTCACCGCGCGCGAGCACGTAGGTGACCTCCGGGTGGACCGCGACGGCGGTGTTGGACACCAGCGTCCACGGCGTCGTCGTCCACACCAGCAGCTCGGCCTCGTGGCCCGCCAGCGGTTCCTCCAGCGGCAGGCGCACGAAAATCGAAGGGTCCCCGACGGTTTCGTATCCCTGCGCGACCTCGTGCGCCGACAACGTCGTCTGGTCCCGCGGGCAGTACGGCGCGGCGCGGTAGTCCTCCACCAGCAGCCCGGCGTCGAAGATCCGCCGCAGCGCCCACCACACGCTGTCGACGTACGAGGCCGACATCGTCCAGTAGGCCGTGGAGAGGTCGATCCAATAACCCATCCGCGTCGTGACGGCCTCGAACTCGCCGACGTAGCGCTGCACCGATTCCCAGCAGCGCGCGTTGAACTCGGCGATGCCCAGGCGCTCCACGTCGGGCTTGCCGGTCAGCCCCAGCTCGCGCTCCACCGCCAGCTCGACCGGCAGGCCGTGGCAGTCCCAGCCCGCCCGGCGCGGCACCCGGAACCCCTTCATCGTGCGGAACCGGGGGAAGACGTCCTTGAACACCCGGGCTTCCACGTGGTGGGTTCCGGGCGTGCCGTTGGCCGTCGGCGGGCCCTCGTAGAACACCCACAGCGGGCCGTCGGCCGTCTGCTCCAGGCTCCGCTCGAAGATCCGGTGCTCGCGCCACCACTCGATGCGCCGCCGCTCGGCCTCCGGCAGATCGATCGCCGAGGCCAGCGGGGGGAACGGAGAAGCCGATCTCATGCCCCCATGGTGGAGCCGCGCGGTCGCTCCTCGCTCGCTGTACTGTTCGGTAGGTCCCGCCCGGGACGACGACGGAGCAGGAGGATTCGAGGGGTGACGGCTGACGAAGCGGCCAGCTCGCACGGGCACAACCTGGTGAAGTCCGCGGACCGCGCGCTGATCATTCTGGAACTGCTCTCCCGGGGGAGGCACCGGCTCAGCGACATCGCTGAGACGCTGCGGCTGCCGCTGTCCAGCGTGCACGGCCTGCTCGGCACCCTCGTGCACCGCGGCTTCGCCGAGTTCGACCCCACCACCCGCACCTACGGCCTCGGCCTCAAGGCCTGGACCGTCGGGCAGGGCTACACCGGGCACCGCGACATCGTCGGCCTGGCGCTGCCGCTGATGGAACGCCTCGCGCAGCAGACCGGCGAGACCGTGCAGCTGTCCCGGCTCGACGGCATCGAGAACGTCTACATCGCCATCGCCGAGTCCCCGCAGCCGATGAAGCTCGTCTCCGCCGTCGGCATGCGGCTGCCCGCGCACTCCGTCGCGCTCGGCAAGGCGCTGCTGGCCGGGCTGAGCGACGACGAGGTCGTCGCCCGCTACGAGGACGTCGAGCTGGAGCGCTTCACCGACAACACGATCACCGCGCTGCCGCAGCTGCTCGCCCAGCTCGACGAGGTGCGCCGCAACGGCTACGCCGTCGACGACGAGGAGTACATCATCGGCTGCCGCTGCCTGGCGGTCCCGATCCGGGACCACGCGGGCGAGGTGGTCGCGGGCATGTCGGTCTCAGCCCCGACTCCCCGCTGCGGCGAGAACTGGACCGAGGAGACCCGGGCTCCGCTCACCGAGGTCGTCGACGCGGTCCACCGCCAACTCCGCCACTGACCACCCGCCGCCCACGGGGCTCGTGTCCGGTGCTGCTCAGCCGAACTGGACCGAGCGCTTGGCCAGGCCCCACCAGAAGCCCTCGATCGGGACGCGCTGGGCGTCGAGGTCCTCGTCCGCGGCGCCGAGGGTGACGAACAGCGGCGCGAAGTGCTCGGTGCGCGGGTGGGCCAGGCGGCCGGCCGGGGCCTTGTGCTCGAAGTCGAGCAGCGCGTCGATGTCGAGCGAGGCCAGGGCGCGGCCGCCCCAGTCGTCGAACTCCACCGACCAGCTCGGCGTCGACGCCGAGCGCAGGGCCGAGAGGTTGTGGGTGAAGAAGCCGCTGCCGACGATCAGCACGCCCTCGTCCCGCAGCGGTGCGAGCGACCGGCCCACGCGCATCAGGGCGGCGGGCTCCAGGGTCGGCATCGAGATCTGCAGGACCGGGATGTCGGCGTCGGGGTACATCTCCTTCAGCGGCACGTAGGCGCCGTGGTCGAGACCGCGATCGGGCACGTCGACCACCGGTGTCTCGGCGCCGCCGAGCAGCGCGCGCACCCGCTCGGCCAGGGCCGGTGCCCCCGGCGCGGCGTAGCGGACGTCGTAGTACCGGTCGGGGAAGCCCCAGAAGTCGTAGACCAGCGGAACGGAGCTGGTCGCGCCGATGGCCAGCGGCGCTTCCTCCCAGTGCGCGGAGATGATCAGGATCGCCTTGGGGCGAGGCAGGTCGGCCGACCAGGCCGCCAGCTCGCCGGGCCAGAGCTCGTCGTCGGCCAGCGGCGGGGCGCCGTGGCTGAGGTACAGGGTGGGCATGCGCTCGGCCATCGGAGACCTCCTCATTCGAATTTGAACCAAATGTACCTCGTAGTTCAAATTCGAACAAGTTAGTATGGGGGAGTGAACGAACCGCGCTGGCTCGACGCCGACGAGATGGCCGCCTGGAACGCCTTCGTCGAGGCGGGCAACCTCGTGAACCGCCGCGTCGAGCAGCAGCTCCGCGAACAGGCGGGATTGTCCCACCCGCAGTACGAGATCCTGGTCCGCCTCTCCGCGGCGCCCGAGGGCGAGATCCGCATGTCCGAGCTCGCCCACCTCGTGGTGACCTCCAAGAGCGGCCTGACCTACCAGGTCACGCAGCTGGAGAAGGCCGGGCTGGTGGGCCGTCGCACCTGCGAGACCGACGACCGGGGCGTCATCGCCCGCCTGACCGAGGCCGGCAGGTGCAAGCTGGAGGAGACCGCGCCGGGGCACGTCGAGCTGGTCCGGGAGCACCTCATCGACGTGCTCGACCGCGACCAGCTGCACGCGCTCACCGATGCCCTGGGCGTGGTCTCGCGCAAGCTGCGCGGGTCTTGACGCGCTCCGTCCGCGCTGATCGGATTTCGCTTGCTTGAACGGGTTTCACACAGGCGAAACGGGGTCGGTCATGAAGTTCCTGAGGCTGGGGTCGTTCTCGGAGGAGCGCCCGCACGTGCTCGACGATCGGGGGCGGCTGTTCGACCTGAGCCCGCTGACCGGCGACATCGACGGCGCGTTCCTCGCGGGTGACGGCGTCGCGCGCACCCGCGCCGCGCTCGCCGCGGGCGAGCTCACCGCCGTCGACGACCCGGCCGACGGCACGGGGATGCGGCTGGGAGCGCCGATCGCGCGGCCGATGGCGGTGCTGTGCATCGGGCAGAACTACGCGGCCCACGCCGCCGAAACCGGTTCCGCCCCGCCGGAAGTGCCGATCCTGTTCTTCAAGCACCCCAACACCGTCGTCGGTCCGCACGACGACGTGGTGATCCCGCGCGACGCCGAGCAGGTCGACTGGGAGGTGGAGCTCGGCGTGGTCATCGGGCAGCGCGCGAGCTACCTCGACAGCGCTGAGCAGGCCCTGTCGCACGTGGCCGGTTACGTGCTGGCCGATGACGTCTCCGAGCGCTCGTTCCAGAAGGAGCAGTCCGGCGGCCAGTGGTCGAAGGGCAAGTGCGCGCCGACGTTCAACCCGGTCGGTCCGTGGTTCGTCCCGGCCGACGAGGTCGCCGACCCGCAGGGGTTGCGGCTGCGCAGCTGGGTCAACGGCGAGCCGAGGCAGGACTCCAGCACCGCCGACATGATCTTCGGCGTCGGCGAGATCGTCCGCCACCTCTCCCAGTACCTGACGCTGGAGCCGGGAGACCTGGTCATCACCGGCACCCCGGAGGGCGTGGCGATGTCCGGTCGCTTCCCGTTCTTGGCGCCGGGTGACGTGGTCGAGATGGAGATCGACGGGCTCGGCCGCCAGCGCAGCGGGGTGAAGTCGGGCTGAGGTTGGGCCGATCGGATCAACAACAATGTGAATATCTTTCAATTCGCCGTCGGGGTGGCTAGCGTGCCGGTGCCGGAGCAGTTCCGCATCGGAAAGGGCGTGGCATGGCGCGACGTTCACTGGTCGTCACCCTCGTGGCGGCCATCGCGGGGTCCCTGTTGCTCGCCCCCGGGGCCCACGCCGAGCCGCCGGAGGACTACTGCCGCCAGCAGTGCCACGACATCCTCCCGCCCGGTCAGAAGGGCCACGCGACCTTCGCCGAGCTGGTCTCGCACATGCTGCTGGGCACCCGCCCGAAGCACTCCGACGACCAGCTCGACAGGTACGACGCGCTGGCGGGCGGGTACCGCGAGCTGACCACCGGCACCATCCAGAACTTCTTCAACGACCACTCCTTCGGCGTGCGGCCGGACGACGTCGAGCGCACCTACCGGCCGCGCGCCGACGTCACCGTCGTCCGCGACAAGACCGCCGGCGTCCCGCACGTCTACGGCGACACCCGCTCCGGAACCACCTTCGGCGCGGGCTACACCACCGCCGAGGACAAGCTGTTCCTCATGGACGCGCTGCGCCACGCCGGTCGCGGCGAGGTGACCCCGTTCGCCGGTGGCGCGCCCGCCAACCGGAAGCTGGAGCAGAGCTTCTTCTCCGTCTCGCCCTACACCGAGCGGGAGCTGCAGGACCAGATCGACCGGGTCGCCGGGCAGGGCGAGCGCGGCCGGATCGCGCTGCAGGACGCGCAGTCCTACGTCGACGGCATCAACGCCTACATCCAGGAATCCCACCGGGGCCGCTACTTCCCGGGCGAGTACGTCGCGACCGGGCACGTGGACCCGGTGACCAACGAGGGCCGCATCGAGCCGTTCGAGCTCACCGACCTCGTGGTGCTGGCGTCGCTGATCGGGGCCCAGTTCGGCGGTGGCGGCGGGGGAGAGGTGGCCAACGCCGTCGCCAGGATGTCGTTGCACGAGCGCTTCGGGCCCGAACGCGGTGAGCAGGTCTGGGCCGCCTTCCGCGCGGAGAACGACCCGGAGGCCATCAGCACGATCCACGACGGGAGCTCCTTCGAGTACGGCAACGCCCCGGCGAACCCCGAGGGCGTGGCGCTGCCGGACCCGGGATCGGTCGCGGACCAGCAGCTCGTCTTCGACCCGACCGGCTCGGCGACCCAACCCGATGAGAAGCCCTCGCGGCCGGTCGTCGACCCCGAGGACCCGCTGCGCGGCATGTTCGACGACGGCGTCCTGCCCGCCGACATGGCCGAGCGCCGGGGCATGTCCAACGCGCTCGTGGTCTCCGGCGCGCACACCGAGAGCGGCCACCCGGTGGCGGTGTTCGGGCCGCAGACCGGGTACTTCTCGCCGCAGCTGCTGACCCTGCAGGAGCTGCAGGGACCGGGCATCTCCTCGAAGGGCGCCTCGTTCGCGGGCCTGAGCTTCTACACGCTGCTCGGCCGCGGCCAGGACTACTCGTGGAGCGCCACCACCGCCTCGCAGGACATGATCGACACCTACGCGGTCGAGCTGTGCTCGCCCGAGGGCGGCCCGGTCACCGAGGACTCGAACCACTACCGCTTCCACGGCGAATGCCTGCCGATGCAGACCGTCGAGCGGCAGAACTCCTGGA
Source organism: Saccharopolyspora karakumensis (assembly GCF_004349225.1). Taxonomy (NCBI): domain Bacteria; kingdom Bacillati; phylum Actinomycetota; class Actinomycetes; order Pseudonocardiales; family Pseudonocardiaceae; genus Saccharopolyspora; species Saccharopolyspora karakumensis. The sequence goes on along the minus strand of NZ_SMLA01000006.1, from coordinate 28,423 downwards.
AGCCCAACCTCGGCGACGACACCCCGGAGGGCTCCTACCGGCTGGTGTCCTTCCGCACCCGCTACGGGCCCGTGACGCATCGGGCCACTGTGGATGGAAAGCCGGTCGCCTACACCACCGCCCGGTCGACCTACCTGCACGAGGTGGACTCGATCATCGGGTTCCAGAAGTTCAACGACCCGTCGGCGGTGTCCTCGGCGGAGGACTTCCAGCGCGCGGCGCACGACATCAACTACACGTTCAACTGGTTCTACGCCGATTCCCGCGACACCGCGTACTTCAACTCGGGCGCGAACGTGGTGCGCCGGCCCCACGTCGACCCGAGCATGCCGATCGCCTCGGACCCGGCCCACGAGTGGCCGGGCTGGGACCCCGAGACCAACACCGCGACCTACCAGCCCTTCGCCGAGCACCCGAACTCCGTCAACCAGGACTACTACATCAGCTGGAACAACAAGCAGGCCCCGGGAACCGCGGGCGACCGCGCGGAGAAGGGCGCGGTGCAGCGCGGCGATCTGCTCGATCGCCGGGTGCGCGAGCAGATCGCCTCGGGTGACGAGTTCAGCCGTGCCGAGCTCGTGCGGGCCATGGCCGACGCCGCCGTCACCGACCTGCGCGCCGAACGGGTCCTGCCCGACCTGCTGCGCGTCGTCGGCGAACCCGACGAGCGCTCGAAACCGCTGGTCGAGGAGCTGCGCGCGTGGCTGGCCGACGGCGGCAAGCGCACCGAGACCTCGCCGGGCAGCAAGACCTACGCGCACGCCGAGGCCATCGAGCTGTTCGACGCGTGGTGGCCGCTGCTGGTCCGCGGCGAGTTCGAGCCCGCCGTCGGAACGCCCGCCTACCAGGCGATGACCGCGATGATGCAGATCAACGAGTCGCCGTCGGGCTGGCAGAACGGCGAACCCGGGCTGCACGTCGGCCAGGGCCACCAGGGTTCGACGTTCCAGTTCGGCTGGTTCGGCCAGGTCTCCAAGGACATCCGCGCCGTCCTCGGTGAGCAGGTCCCGGGCGGCTTCGGCGCACCGCTGTGCGGCGGTGGCGACCGGGGCGCGTGCCGCCAGATGCTGCTCGACACCCTCGCCCAGGCCGCCGCGACCCCGTCGGAGGAGACGTACCCGGGCGACGCCGAGTGCGACCCCGGCGACCAGTGGTGCGCGGATTCGATCGTGCAGACCAAGGTCGGCGGCATCGACCAGGACAAGATCTCCTGGCAGAACCGCCCCACCTACCAGCAGGTCATCGAGTTCCCCGCCCACCGCTGAGCCGTTCGCCGCAAGGCGTTCTCGGCGAAACGGCCCCACGCGGTCTGCCCGCCCCCGTAGAATCGACGGTCCATTCGGGCAGCGGTGTCCGAGGCGGAGGGGATGCGGATGACGGAGCCCGTGCGGTTGACCGACAGCGCCATGCTCGCCCGACGCCTCTTGTGGAACCGGGCCACTGACGAACCTTCCAGCGCTCAGCCCATCATGGTGCTGCTCGGACCGACCGGTTCGGGCAAAACCCGCGCGTTGCAGTCCATTTCGCAGGACTGCGGCAACGGGGTGGTGCACGCCAAGCCGTTCGACTTCGGGCGCGAGCAGCCCGCGACCACGGTCGTGGCGCTGGCCGCGATCTCCGAAGACCTCTCCCGTCGCTGGCGGGCCCGGCGCAGCGCGAAGTTCACCCGCTTCGCGCTCGGGCTGGTCGCCGTGCAGGCCAACCTCGACACCTTCGACCGGGTCAAGGCCAGGGCCGAGATGAGCGCGGCGCTGCGCGAGTTCGCCGAAAGCCCGCGTGCGAACGACATCGCAGGTCAGGTGGACCTTACCGCCGACGCGGCCGAACCGATGCTGGACCCGGTGCTGGTCACCGCGGCGAAGTTGGTGCTGCCGCGGCTGATCCGCACGATCGGCCGGAGATCGCTGGCCGGTGCCAAGCGCTGGCACGCCGACATCCCGGAGGCCGAGGGCGCCGAGCCGCTGGACGCGCTGGTCCAGCTCAGCCGGCGGGCCCGCAACGAACCGGAGGCCATGACGGCCTGGCTGACCTCGGCTTTCCTGGCCGATGTGCGGGAGAGCCACCCGGTGATGGCGCGTCCGGAACTGGGCAGCCCGTGCTCCTGCGAGAACGAAGCGGGCAAGATCCACTCGCACAACTGGGTGGTGCTGCTGGACAACCTCGACCACCCCGGCGGGTACGAGTTCCTCAGCGACATCATCGCCGCGCGCGAACGACATCTCAGGCAGCACAACGAGCACGACCCGCTGCTGTTCATCGGCACCAGCGGCCGGTGGAACCCCGAGTGGGAATCGCACTGGCACGCACCGTGGAAGTCCGCTGCCACCAGATCCGACGAGGTCCTGGTGGTGCCGCGCTGCCGCGACGCGGGACACTGGCGCAACAACTCCGAAGTGGACAGACCGCAGGCGCCGGTGCACCCGGTGCTGCTGGAACCGCTGGAGATCGAGGAGACCGCGGCCCTGATCGGGCGCAGCCCGTACTTCAGCGAGGCCAAGCTCGCTCAGCGCGCCACCGCCGGACTCCCGAAGGCGGTCGAGGCGGTCTCCGACATACTGCCCACCGCCCGGTTGCGGGAAGGCAGGCGCGACATCCTCGAACCCGCGGAGTCCACCCCCGAGGCGTGGCAGCAACGCCTGACCGATCTGCGCGTCTCCGAACAGCTGCAGGACGTGGACCTCGCGGAATTCGTCAACGCGGCTCCGTTCGCGACCGCCCCGTGGCTGGTCCCGGCCGAGTCGACCAGCCTCGTGTCGCTGCCGCAGACCGGCCGCATCCTCACCGAGCTGCGCAGCGCGCTGTGGGTGATCGCCCCGGACCGCGACAGCGGGACCGAAGACCAGTCCCTGCTGCACCCGTGGATCGCCCGGACGCTGCTGTTCGCCCTCAACGCGCGCGGTGAGCAGGACGGCGGCTCGTACGAGACGCAGTTCAAGGCGCTGCTCAACGACCCGCACACCCGGCGCGACCTCGCCCGCACCTCCTACTGCCTGCTCGCGCTGGGCCGGTTCGGCGAGGTCGTCGACACCCTGCACGAACGCTTCGACCAGGTGTCGCACCAGAAGTGGGTCGACCTGCTGGTCCTGGTCACCAGCGCGCCGGACGACAAACCGCTGCAGCGCGACAACGCCCAGGTCTACGCCGACCTCGTCGAGCAGGATCTGCGGGACGGCCCCGCCGAGCGGGACCAGGTGCGCAACGTGCTCGCCCGGTTGATCGCCGCGTACTGGCTGATCGCGAATCCGCTGGCCGGTCCCGACCGGGAGCGCAAGAACATCGTCGTGCAGAGCTTCCACGAACTGGCACCACTGTCACACCGCCCGGACGTCGCGGCGCTCTACGAAGCCGCGCGCCGTGCTGACCAGCTGTTCTGACCCTTCGGATTGGACCGGTCATGCCCCTGTTCCGAAGCTCCACCTCGTCCGCCCCGGTGCAGCCCCGATCCTGGCTGCGCCGCCACAAGTTCTTCGCCGCCGCAGTGGTCGTCGTGGTGGTCGCCGCCGGCCTGGCGGTCTGGCAGCCCTGGGAACCGTGCGGAAACGGGATGAGGACGGTCGGAACGTCGTCCGACTGCGTCGGGATCGACGTCGACAACACCTCGTTCGGTGACAACGACGCCACACGCGACCTGAGGGCGCTGATCGACGAGCACAACGCGAAGGTGGCCGGGCAAGACTCCGTCACCGTGGTGGTGCTGGACAACATGACCCCGAGTACCCAGACCGACAGCATCGACGCGAAACAAGTGCAGCACGGTGTGGCGGGCGCGCTCGCCGCCGCCTCGCGGGCCAACACCGAGCAGGTCGCGAGGGAGACCTCGCCGCAGGTGAAGCTGAAGCTGGCCAACTACGGCGCCTCGAACGAGGAGGCGGAGGTCGCCGCGCAAGCGATCATCGACGCGCGCGCCAGCGAGCGCATCGTCGCGGTCGTGGGGTTGGGGCAGAGCCTGAGCCACACCCGATTGGCGGCGACCAGGCTGTCCGATGAGGGTCTTGCGGTGGTCAGCGGGATGGCGAGCGCCGACGACATGAATCGGCGCTTCCAGGACGACTCGACGCACACCGAGCGGTTCTACCGAATCACTCCGACCAACATCGACGCGGCCAAGGCCGCCGTGGGTTATCTGAAATCCCGCAAGGGAAAGCTCGTGCTCGTCCACGACACGAATTCCGGCGACATCTATTCGCGCACGCTCGCCGAAGCGTTCAGGAGCGCCTACTGGACGGAGTTCGGCGAACGGCCCGGTGAAGAGGATTACAGCTCCCCGACGGATCTGGTCGGCATCTCGCGCGAGAAGTACATGGAGGACATGTTCGCCGACGTCTTCGCCAGGATCTGCACCGAGCAACCCGACCAGGTCTACTTCGCCGGCCGGGGGGCCGACCTGGCGGTGTTCCTGAAAACCATTGCGTCGAGCGGCATCTGCGTCAACGATCTCAACCTGGACGTCATCACCAGCGATGATGCCAGCGCCCTCGTGCACCGGCCGCTGCCCGAATTCGCGCCGAAGCGGGTCAGGGTCTTCTACACCAGCGTCGCGACTCAGGGGCAGTGGGACCACGCCGACCCGCCTCAGCCGGACAGCCAGGCCCAGTACCGCAAGTTCGAGGACGCGTTCAACCGGCTGGGGTTGACGGACAACGATCCCCTGACCGACGGTTACGCGATGTCGGTGCACGACGCGCTGCTGGTCGCCACGGCCGCCGCCCGCGGGTTCGAGGCTCCAGCGGAGAACTACAAGCAGGTGTCGAACTGGATCAAGAAGTTCGATTGCAAGGGCCCGTTCTCCGGCGTCACCGGCGAGATCGCTTACCAGAACGATACTGCGAGGCAAGGGAACCCGGTGGGCAAGGCGATGCCGATCATGCGTCTGGAGCCGAACGGACATCCGGTTCAGGAGAGCCTGGTCTGGCCTTCCGGGCAGCCGTTCGGCCCGCAATCATGCGAGTAGTCGGCGCACGGAGGGATCATGGACGAGGTTTTTCGGCGGTTGGACGACATCCGCGACGACCTGACGGCGCTGTACAAGGACCTGCACGCGCATCCTGAGCTGTCGTTCCAGGAGCACCGCACGGCTGCCGAGGTCGCCCGGCGGCTGGAGGCGCTGGGGCTGGAGGTCACCTCCGGCGTCGGGCGAACCGGCGTGGTGGGGGTGCTGCGCAACGGGGCCGGGCCGACGGTGCTGCTGCGCGCGGACTTCGACGCGCTGCCGGTGCTGGAGCAGACCGGGCTGGACTACGCCAGCGAGCAGCGGGCCACCGCCGCCGACGGCTCGGAGGTCCCGGTGATGCACGCTTGCGGTCACGACATGCACGTCGCCAGCCTGCTGGGCGCGCTGGACCTGCTGATCGCGGCGCGTTCTCGCTGGTCGGGGACGGTGGTGGCGGTGTTCCAGCCGGCCGAGGAGATCGGGGCCGGGGCGCGGGCGATGATCGACGACGGGTTCCTGGAGCGCTTCCCGCGACCGGACGTCTGCCTCGGGCAGCACGTGTTCCCGTTCCAGAGCGGGTTCGTGGGCATGATGAGCGGGCCGAGCATGTCTGCCGCGGACAGCCTGAAGATCACCATGTTCGGTCGCGGTGGGCACGGGTCGCAGCCGCAGAACGCGATCGACCCGGTGGTGATGGCGTCGGCGACGGTGATGCGGCTGCAGACGGTCGTCTCCCGCGAGGTCGCCGGTGATGACACCGCCGTGGTCACCGTCGGATCGATCCGCGCGGGAACCAAGGAGAACATCATCCCTGACCAGGCGGAGCTGCTGGTCAACATCCGGTCCTTCGACGAGCGCGTTCGCGAGCGGGTCCTGGCGGCCGTCCGCCGCATCGTCCGCGCGGAGGCGATCGCGTCCGGTGCCGAGCGAGAGCCGGAGTTCGAGCAGCTGACCCGGTTCCCGCTGCTGGTCAACGACCCCGACGCCACCTCCCGGACCACCGGCGCCCTGCGCGCCGCGCTGGGCGACCACGCGGTGCTCGACCTGCCGCCCGCCATGGCCAGCGAGGACGTCGGATTGTTCGGCGCGGCGGCGGGAGTCCCCACCTGCTACTGGTTCTTCGGCGGCACGGAGCCCGGCCGCTTCCAGCGGGCCCTGGCCGATGACCGGGTGGCGCAGGAGATCCCGGCCAACCACGCGCCGGGTTTCGCCCCGGAGATCGAGCCGACCCTCACCACCGGGGTCAAAGCCCTCACCGCGGCCACCCTCGAATGGCTCGCCTGAACCGCCGGAACTCGAGCGCTCGCTGAGGCGGGGTGGTGCGAACCGACCGTTGTGCCGGGTCAGTTCGCGCCACAACCGCCGCGAGCGAGCGCTCCGGATTCAAGGGCGACCCAGAGCGTCCCGTCGGGAGCGAGGGTGAGCCCGTGGGGCTCGGAGGACAGGTCGGGGAGCGCGTGGGTCTCGACGTGCCCATCGGGGGTGACGTGACCGAGGCGGCCCGTGGCCCACTCGGTGAACCAGCAGGTCCCGTCGGGTGCGGCGATGATCGCGTGCGGCCGGGCGGCGCGGTCGGGGAGCGGGAACTCGGCGATGTCGCCGTCGGGCCGGATGCGGCCGACCTGACCGGCGCCGATCTCGACGAACCACAACGCGTCCTCGGTGGCGGTGAGTCCGACCGGTGCCGCGTTCTCGGTGGGCAGCGGGAAGGCCTGCACCTCGCCGCCGGTGCTGATGCGTCCGATCGCGTTGGCCTGGTTCAGGGTGAACCACAGCGCCCCGTCCGGGCCGCTGGTGATCACCGAGGGGAATCCGCCCGGCTCGGGCAGGGCGTGCTCGGTGATCCGGCCGTCGACGGTGATCCGGACGATCCGGTCGGTGCTCATCGCCGTGAACCACAACGCCGAATCCGGACCGACCGCGAGCCCGTACGGGTTGGCGCCGGGCACGTCGAACCCGGTCACCGAACCGTCGGTCCCGATCCGCCCGATCCGGTTGCCCTGGTACAGGGTGAACCACAACGCGTCGTCAGGTCCGGCGACGATCACCGTCGGCCGGGAATCCGCCGGTCCGACCGGGAATCCCCGGTAGCTCCCGTCGGGGTCGAGCCGGCCGACCCGGCCGTGGTGCACCTCCGTGCACCAGATCGCACCGTCCGGACCCGCCGCGACCCCGTAGGGCCCGCACCCGGTTTCGCCGACCGGGATCTCCACGAATTCCACCCGCGCAGCCTTCACGACGAACGCGCCTGCGACAACTGGATTTCCGCCGCCTCACTCCTGCGGTGAGGCGAAGGCGGTGATGAGCGCCCGGGTCAGGACCGGGCGGTCTTCGGCCGGGACGGCGGCGAGGAGCTTCTCGTCGGTCTCCGCGATGACGGTGCGGGCCGTCGCGCGGAGGGATTCGCCGTGCTCGGTGACCTGGAGCCGGGCGGTCCGGCCGCGGCCCGCCTCGGTGGTGCGCTCGACGGCGCCGAGGGCTTCGAGCTGGTTGAGGGTGGCCTGCATGCTCTGCGCGGTGACCCCGGCGCGGCGGGCGAGCTCGCTGTAGGACAGCCCTGGCTCGTGGGCGAGGTGGCCGAGCGCGGAGAGGTGCCGCAGCGACAGACCGCTGGTGCGGAGCTCGCGCTCGACCTGGTCTCTCAGTTTCCGCCCCAGGTTCATGATCAGGAAGGTCGGGCTCGGCGGCGGTGCGCCCTCGGGGAAGCTCACCGGACCATCCTCCCACCCTTGTCGCGGTTCCAGCCTGGCTGTAACTTACAGTTTCAGCCAGGCTGGAACTAGGAGGGCTCGTGGATACCGCGATCAACCTGATCTCGCCCGTGATCATCGCCGTCGTCTACATCGCGCTGTGCTCGCTGCTGCCCGAGCCGACCAGGCAGAAGTTCAACGCGCTGATGATCGCCGGAGCCGGGGCCGTCTACACCTCCGGCGGTGGGATGGGAGCCTGGGAACTGGCGTTCACCGCGGTGCTGACCTTCTGCGCCTACAAGGGGCTGACGGACTACCGCTGGATCGGCCTCGCGTGGCTGCTGCACACCGCGTGGGACGTCGTGCACCACGTCAAGGGCGCGCCGATCATCCCGGCCTTCGCGCACTCGTCCCTCGGCTGCGCCCTCTGCGACCCGATCCTGGCCGTGTGGATGTTCCGCGGTGCTCCGGCGATCCAGACCTGGCTGACGCCGAAGCGCGTGGCCGTGTGATCAGGGCGCAGGGGGTCCATCAGCAGGTCGATCAGCCGACCGGCCTGCTCGGGCCGGTCGGTGCCGCAGGAGAGGAAGATGCCGACGATCCCGGCCACGACGTCCTCGGGGAGCACCCGGGCACCGCCGATCCCACCTCGACGACAACATCGCGGCCGGGGACGTGCGGGTGAGCGCCGACGCCCAGTCCGAGCTGGACGCGCTCGCCGGATAATCAGGAGACAGCCCCGCGGATCTGTGATCCCCTCGTCGCATGGGGGACGAGGAGCTGTGGAAGTGGAGCGCGACCGAGATCGCGGCCGCGGTCGCCGATCGCCAGGTGAGCGCGAGCGAGGTCGTTGACGCTCACCTGGAGCGGATCGAGGCGGTCAACCCGCAGGTCAACGCCGTGACGGAGGTCTTCGACGACACCGCGCGAGCCGAAGCCGCCGAGCTCGACGCGAGACTCGCCGACGGCGCGGAAACCGGGCCGCTGGCAGGTGTTCCGTTCACCGTGAAGGACAACACCGACGTCGCGGGCCGCGCCACCACGCACGGGCTGGCGCGGTTCCGCGACTTCGTGCGACCGGTGGACGCTCCGCCGGTCGCACGGCTCCGCCGGGCCGGGGCGATCCCGATCGGGCACAGCAACCTGCCCACCCTGACCTTGCGCGGCATGCACACCGTCAGCGAGCTGCACGGGCACACGATCAACCCGTGGAACCCGTCGAAGACGCCCGGCGGGACCAGCGGCGGTGACGCCGTCGCGGTGGCGACCGGGATGGCTCCGGTCGGGCTGGGCAACGACTCCGGCGGTTCGTTGCGGAACCCCGCCGCGTTCGGCGGGGTCTGCGGGCTCAAGCCGAGCACCGGGCGGTACCCGACGGATCACCGGTTCGGGCCGGACGACCCGTCGCTGAGCTCGCAGCTCTTCCCGGTCGACGGGACGATGGCGCGCACCGTCGCCGAACTGCGCGTCGCGCACCGGGCGCTGGTCGGGACCGAAGCGCGCGATCCACGCGCGGTTCCGGTTCCCGCCGAGGGCCCGGCACCCGAGCGCCCGGTCGAGGTGGGCGTGGTGGTCGACCCGGCCGGGGGCGGGGTCGACGCCGAGGTGCGCGCGGGAATCCTCGCCGCTGCCGATGCCCTCGCCGAGGCCGGTCACGAGGTCGTCGAGGTCGAGGTGCCCAGGCTGCAGGAGGCCCTCGACGCCTACGGGAAGATGGTCATGACCGAGTTCGCGCCCGGCTGGCCGGTGATCCGCGATCTGATCGGCCCCGACGCGGCCCGCTACATGGAACTGTCCATGGTGGAGGGAGCGCCCGTCGAGCTGCCGGAGTACCTGGCGCTGACCGGGGTGCGGCTGGGCATCAGGCGTTCGTGGGCGGAGCTGCTGGAGCGGTTCCCGCTGCTGCTCGGGCCGGTCAGCACGACGCTGTCGTTCGAGCCGGAGGAGGAGTCGCGCGGCCCGGAGGAGTTCCGCGCCTACAGCAGGTCGATGGCGCTGTGCGCCGCGAGCAGCTTCGTGGGCGTCCCCGCGGTGGCGGTGCCGGTGGGCACGGCGTCGGGTTTCCCGCGCGGCGTGCAGGTGATCGGCCCGATGTTCCGGGAAGACCTCTGCCTGGACGCGGCCGAGCTGATCCAGAACGCCTTCGAGCTCACCACCCCGATCGAGCCGCGCTAGGCGCTCATGCCTCGCCAGATGAGGTCGAGGAGTTCGGCGGTCTCGTCCCGCCAGTTGTGCTTGGGGTTGAGGTAGAAGAGCCCGCCGAGGCCGCGCAGCACCGTCTCCGGGTTCACGTCGGAGCGGATGTTGCCCGCGTCGACGTTGGCGCGCAGGAGTGCGGTGATCGCCTCGATCAGGGTTTCGTGGGCGTTGACCGGGAGTTCGGCGGGGGAGGACGTGGCGGCGACGAGCGCTTTGGCCAGGCCGCGCTTGGTCATCATGTAGTGCGCGAGGTGGTCGGTGACCCAGGTGCGGAGAGCTCGTTCGGGCTCGTGCCGTTCCAGCAGCTCCGGGACGACCTCGCCGAGGTGGTCCAGCTCGCGCTGGTAGACGGCGATGATGAGCGCTTCGGTGGTGGGGAAGTGCCGGTACACCGTGCCCACGCCGACGCCCGCCTGCTTGGCGATGTGGTTGAACGAGACCTGCTCCGAGCACGCCAGCGATCGGGCGGCGGTGTTGAGGATGGCCTCGTGGTTGCGCCGGGTGTCCGCGCGCCGGGGGTTCACCGAGCCCGTCGTCATCGTCCCTCCCCGGTCGGCTACCTGGTCTTCACCTGGAATGTAGTGCACCGCTCGCCGGACCTGGGCAGTCTTGAGGGTGAGAACACTCGCGCTCGTTGCGAAGCGGATAAAAATCCGGTAGCTTCGACTCCAGCTGAAGTGGATGAGCATCCGATCAGCCTTCGAGTCTAGCTCCCACCACCACGAGCATTCCGCCCAACGCCCACGGCGGAAGGGCGGGGAAGAGATTCTGTGGACCTCTCACTGGAAATCAACGGTAGGACGGAAGAGCTCAGCGTCGATCCCGGCGTGACCCTGCTCGACGCGCTGCGCGAGAAGCTCGGCGTCACCGGTCCCAAGAAGGGCTGCGACCGAGGGCAGTGCGGCGCTTGCACCGTGCACGTCGACGGCCGTCCGGTCCTGTCCTGCCTCACGCTGGCGGCCACCGTGCAGGAGCCGGTGACGACCGTCGAAGGGCTCGCCGACGGCGAGTCGCTGCACCCGGTGCAGCGGGCCTTCCTCGACCAGGACGCGCTGCAGTGCGGTTTCTGCACGTCCGGCCAGGTCATGTCGGCCGTGGCCGCGGTCGAGCAGGACGTCGACGACGTCCGCGAGTTCATGTCCGGCAACATCTGCCGCTGCTCGGCCTACCCGAACATCGTGGCGGCAGTAGAACAGGCGAGGCAGGCGGGCTGATGCGCTCCTTCGAACTGACCGCACCCACCACGATCGACGAGGCGCTCGGCGGCACCGGCACGTTCCTGGCCGGTGGCACCACGCTCGTCGACCTGATGAAGCTCGACGTGCTCACCCCGCAGCGGGTGCAGAACATCAACGGCCTGCCGCTGCGCGGGATCGACACCTCCGACGGGCTGCGCATCGGCGCGCTGGAGCGGATGAGCGACGTGGCCGCGAATCCCGGTGTGTACCCGGCGATCTCGCGCGCGCTGCTGCAGAGCGCGTCCCAGCAGCTGCGCAACATGGCCAGCATCGGCGGGAACCTGATGCAGCGCACGCGGTGCAGCTACTTCCGCGACGTCGACATGCCCTGCAACCGCCGTGACCCGGGCAGCGGCTGCCCGGCGATCGAGGGCGCCAACCGCATGCACGCGATCCTGGGCACCAGCGACGCGTGCGCGGCCACCCACGCCAGCGACCTGGCGGTCGCGCTGGTCGCGCTCGACGCCGAGGTCCGGCTGGTCAGCGCCGACGGCGAGCGCACCGTCAAGCTCGCCGACTTCTACATGCAGCCGGGTCAGACGCCGGAGGCCGAGCACGACCTGCGCGAGGGCGAGCTGATCGGCGAGGTCGTCGTGCCGAAGCTGGACTGGGCGACCCACTCCACCTACGTCAAGGTCCGCGACCGGCAGTCCTACGAGTTCGCGCTGACCTCGGCCGCCGTGGCGCTCGACGTCCGCGACGGGGTGATCGCCGATGCCCGCGTCGCCGCGGGTGGTGTGGCGACGGTGCCGTGGAAGCTCGGGGTCGTCGAGGACGTGCTGCGCGGCAAGCCCGCCACCCAGGAGACCTTCGAAGCCGCCGCCGCGCTCGCCGCCGAAGGTGCGAAGCCGTTGTCCGGCAACGCGTTCAAGGTGTCCCTGCTGAAGCGGACCATCGTCCGCGCCCTGCTCGAAACCACCGAAGGGATGCAGCTGTGACCGCTCGGCTGGACGGCCCGCTGAAAGTCACCGGTCAGGCCAAGTACGGGGCCGACAACAACTTCCCCGGCATGGTCTACGGCTACCTCGTGCTCAGCACGATCGCCTGCGGCGAGGTCGAGAGCATGGACGTCACCGCGGCCAAGAGCGCGCCCGGTGTGCTCGGCGTGTACACGCCGTTCGACAAGCTGGAACTGGCCACGCCGAGCTCGATGCTGGGCGAGACCTGGGTTCCGCTGCAGAACCGCGACGTCGCCTACTACGGCCAGCCGATCGGTCTCGTCATCGCCGAGACCTTCGAGCGGGCTCGCGACGCCGCGGCGCTGGTGGAGGTCGGCTACCAGGCCAAGCCCGCCAAGACCTCGTTCGAGGAGGGACTTGCCGACGCCGAGGTGGCACCCGACCGCGAAGACCTGGAGATCGTCGACGCCGACGCCGGTTTCGAGTCCATCGCGGACGCCTTCGCCGGCAGCCCGGTCGTCGTCGACAACACCTACTCGACCGCGACCCAGAACCACGCCGCGATGGAGCCGCACTCGGCGGTCGCGCTGTGGGAGGGCGGCGAGCTCACGCTCCACACGCCGAACCAGGGCTCGCACCTGATCGCTGCGGACGTGGCCACCGCGCTGGGCGTCGAGGCCGCGCAGGTCCACGTCGTGAACCCCCACGTGGGCGGTGCTTTCGGCGGCAAGGGCAAGACCTCCACGCCTGCGTTCCTCGCGGCGGCGGCGAGCCGCGCGCTCGGGCGGCCGGTCAAAGCCGTGCTGACCCGCGAGCAGGTGTTCACGGTGACCGCCGGTCGCGCGGCCACCCGGCAGAAGGTCGCCCTGGGCGCCGACCGCGAGGGCCGCCTGATCGCGGTCCAGCACGACTCCTGGTGCACCACCGACTCGGCCCGCTCGTTCGTCGAGCCGACCTCGCACGGGACCTCGCTGGAGTGGTACGCGACGCCGAACCTCGCGGTGTCGCAGCGGATCGTGCCGCTGAACGTCCCGCCGACGACGTTCATGCGCGCTCCCGGTGAGGCGCCGGGTTCGTTCGCGCTGGAGAGCGCGATCGACGAGCTGGCGGTCGAGCTGGGGATCGATCCGATCGAGCTGCGCAAGCGCAACAACTCGACGGCCCCGCCCGGCAAGGACCTGCAGTGGTCCAGCAAGCACCTCGACGAGTGCTTCGACATCGGCGCGCAGCGCTTCGGCTGGGCCAACCGCAGCCCGCAGGGCCGCACCGAGGGCGACTGGCAGGTCGGCATGGGCGTGGCCGTGGCGATGTTCCCGGCGCTGCGGTTCCCGGCCACGGTCGGCATCGAACTGCGGGCCGACGGGACCGCCGTGGTCTCCACCAGCGGTGCGGACCCGGGGACCGGCCTGCTGACGGTGATGTCGACGATCGGTGCGGAGTCCCTGGACCTGCCCGAGGACCGGATCACGCCGCAGCTGGGCGACTCGGCGCTGCCGCCGGGTGGCCTGTCGGGCGGTTCGACGGCGACGGCCAGCGTGGGCACCGCGATCCAGCTCGCGGGCACCGCTGCGGTCGACGAGCTCACCGCGCTGGCCTCCGGGCCGGGTGCGCCGTTCGAGGGCGAGGAGGTCACCTACGCCCACGGCGAGCTGTTCGCCGGCGGACGGTCGATGGCCTTCGGCGACGTGCTGCGGGAGCTGGGTCGAGACTCGGTGTCGGTGAGCGGTTCCTCCGCGCCCGGCGAAGAGCTGACCAAGCACTCCTTCAGCTCGTTCGGCGCGCAGTTCGTCGAGGTCAAGGTGCACAGGTGGACGCGCGAGACCCGGGTCTCCCGGATGCTCGGCGTGTTCGACTGCGGCCGGATCATCAACGACAAGCTGGCCACCAGCCAGCTCCAGGGCGGCATGGTCTGGGGCGTGTCGGCGGCGCTGCACGAGGCCATGGAGGTCGAGGGCGACGGTCGGCTGTCCAACGGCGACTTCGCGAGCTACCTGCTGCCGGTCAACGCCGACATCCCCGAGGTGGACGTGGAGTTCGTGAAGTACCCGGACACGCTGCACAACTCGGTGGGTGCCAAGGGACTCGGCGAGATCGGCACGGTCGGCATGGCCGCCGCGGTCGCCAACGCGGTCCACAACGCCACCGGGATCCGGGTCCGCCACATCCCGATCACCATCGAGGACCTGCTGGTGGACTGAGGTCTTCGCCGGGCGGCCCCGTACGAGGCCGCCCGGCGGATCCTCAGCGCGGGGTGTGCGACCCGGGCACGGTCCGGTTGATGACGCTGATGCGGTTCCAGGCGTTGATGGCCGCGATGAGCATCACCAGCGCGATCAGGGTCGGCTCGTCGAACTCCGCGCGCGCCTTCTCGAAGACCTCGTCGGGCACGCCGTGCGGGTTGTCGGCCAGGCGGGTGCCCGATTCGGCCAGGTCCAGCGCCGCGCGCTCGGCGCTGGTGAAGTGCGGCGATTCGCGCCAGGCCGCGACGCCGAAGAGCCGCTCGTCGGTCTCGCCGCCCTGCTTCGCGTGCTTGCCGTGCATGTCGACGCAGAAGGCGCAGCCGTTGATCTGGCTCACGCGCAGCTTGACCAGGTGCTGGAGGTTCTTCGGAACTCCGCTGCCCGCGAGGTACACCTCCAACGAGCTCATCGCCGCGTAGCCGTCGCCCGCCTTGGTGGGCAGTTCGTCGATCCGTCCTTGCATCGTCATCTCCTTATCTAGGACATCTGATATCCAGAATTGGTCGCTGCCGCAACCCCTGCTGGGGGTTCGATCAGGTGCGGGTGTCGCCGAACCAGCGGCGGACCCGCTCGGCCGCGGCCGGGGAGTGGTCGTCCACGGTGGCCGCGATGTCGGCGATGGACTGCGACGCCAGTTCCCGGCGCCAGGCGAGTTCGGCCTTGCGCATGGAGGTGTGGATGGCGCACGGGGTTTCGCTGCGAGAGCCGCTGCCGGAGCCACCGCGGTGGCGGATCTCGGTGCACCGGAACGCTTCGTCGGGGCCTTCGATCGCCGCGACCACGTCCATCAGCGTGATCTCCTCCGGCGGGCGGGCGAGCCGGAAACCGCCGCGCGGCCCGGGCGTCGAGGTGACGATCCCGGCGCGGGCCAGGGCCTGGAGCTGCTTGTTCAGGTATGCGGCGGGAAGTTCGTAGAACGCGGCGAGCTTCGCCGCGGGCACGGCACGGTCCTCGCCCAGCCATGCGAGGTTGAGGCAGCTGTGCACCGCCCACTCCACGCCTTCGTTCATCCGCACAACCCGGATATTAGATGTCCAGGATCAAAACTGGCAACCGGGATGGTCTGGTCCACTCGGGTCTGAACGCGTTCTTGCGCGTTCCGGCGGGCGATCGAGCGGCGTAGCTTCGGCCTGACTTTTTCATACGTATTCCGATTGGGGAGCGGATATGGCGGTGTCCAGGCGATCGTTCATGATCTCCACCGGAGCGCTGGTCGCGGGAGCGACCGTGCTGCCGATCTCGGAGTTGCGTCCCCCGATGGCCCGCGCGGACGCCTCGTGGCTGGCCGATGCGGTGCTCTACCAGATCTACCCGCAGACCTACGCCGACACCGACGGCACCGGAGTCGGTGACCTGCAGGGCATCATCGACCACCTCGACCACCTCCAGTGGCTCGGCATCACCGCGGTCTGGATGAACCCGGTCTTCCCGTCGCCGCTGACCGACGCCGGCTACGACGTGTCCGACTACGTGGGCGTGCACGAGCGCTACGGCACGCAGGACGACGTGGCCCGGCTGACCGAGGAAGCGCGCAAGCGCGGCATCCGCATCCTGTTCGACCTGGTCGCCGGGCACACCTCGGACCAGCACCCGTGGTTCCTCAACTCGCTGCAGGACTTCTCCGACGACCGCTTCACCTGGGCGAGCCCGGATCAGTTCCCCGGCGGCGAACTGCCGGAGAACTTCGTCACCTCGCCGGGTCCGCGAGAAGGCGCGTTCTTGAAGAACTTCTACGACACCCAGCCGGCCGTCAACTACGGCTACGCGCGGATGAACCCCGATGAGCCGTGGCGCCAGCCGGTCGACGCCGAAGGTCCCAAGCGCAACCGCGAGGCGATGCGCGAGGTCATGGACCACTGGCTGCGGCTGGGAGTGGCGGGGTTCCGCTGCGACATGGCGGCGAGCCTGATCGAGGACGATCCCGACCTCGTCGAAACCGGCAAGCTCTGGGGCGAGATGGCCACCTGGCTGGACGAGAACCACCCCGACGCGGTGCTGGTCTCGGAGTGGGGCGATCCGAAGGTCGCGGTTCCGGCCGGGTTCGACGGCGACTTCTTCTTCCAGACCGGCGAGGCTTGGCGCTCGTTGTGGCAGGACAACCCCTACTTCGGCGCCGACGGGACCGGCACGGCCAAGATCTTCATCGACGCCTGGCGCGAGGCGGAGGACGCGATCGGGCGGCCCGGGGGAGTCATCCTGCCCTCCGCCAACCACGACACCGCGCTGCGGCTGAACAACGGCGTCCGCACGCCGGAGGAGATCCCGGTGGCGTTCGCGTTCTGGCTGACCTGGCCGGTCGTCCCGCTGATCTACTACGGCGAGGAGATCGGCATGCGGCTGGTCGACGGTCTGCCGGACGTCGAGGGCAGCAACGGTCGGCAGAACAACCGGACTCCGATGCAGTGGAACGACGGCCCCAACGCCGGGTTCTCCACCGCTCCCGCCGAAAACCTCTACCTCCCGCAGGATCCCGGTCCGAACCGGCCGAACGTCGAGGCGCAGCGCGACGACCCGGGGTCCCTGCTGAACCTCGTGCAGCGGCTCATCGCGCTGCGCCAGGCCAACCCCGAGCTCGGAACCGCCTCCGACGTGCAGGTCTTCCACGACGGCTACCCGCTGACCTACCTGCGCGGTGACCGGTTCCTGGTGACGGTCAACCCCAGCCGGGACGCGGTGACGCTCACCGTCCCCGACGAGCGGCTGGCGAACGCCACGGCCGTCGAGGACAGCGGTGTGACGATCAACGGCCAGGCCATCGCGGTCCCGGCCTTCGGATACGCCGTGCTCGACCTCCGCTGAACCCGCCGCGGCACCCGGCGACCACCGGGTGCCGCGCAGCGGGAACCGGCCGAGTTCTGGGAACGAGCGGTGCCGGTCGGCGGCTTTTGGGGATCGCTCGGATGGAGTACATTCAGCGCCGCTTGTGTATACGTATTCAGGACGGAGCTGGGTGCATTGGTGTCGAGGCGGTCGTTCATGATCGGTGCAGGTGCGGTGCTCGCGGGGGCCGCTGTGCTGCCGATCTCGCGGGTGAGTCCCGCTGCGGCGTCGGGTCAGCCCTCGTGGCTCGCCGACGCCGTGCTCTACCAGGTGTATCCGCAGAGCTTCGCCGACACCAACGGCGATGGCATCGGTGACCTGCGCGGCATCACCGAGCACCTCGACCACCTGGCGTGGCTCGGGATCACCGCGATCTGGGCCAACCCGGTCTTCCCGTCGCCGTTCACCGACGCCGGTTACGACATCACCGACTACGTCGGCGTGCACCCGCGCTACGGGGCCCAGGAGGACGTGGCCGAGCTGGTCACCGAGGCGCGGGCCCGCGGCATCCGGGTGCTGTTCGACCTGGTCGCCGGGCACACCTCGGACCAGCACCCGTGGTTCTTGCAGTCCCTGCAGGACGACACCGACAGCCGCTACGTGTGGGCGACGCCCGACCAGCTGCCGCCGGACGGCAGCCTGCCGGAGGACTTCGTCGCCTCGCCCGGTCCGCGCGAGGGCGCGTTCCTGAAGAACTACTACGAGACGCAGCCGGCCATCAACTACGGCTACGCGCGGATGAACCCGGACCAGCCGTGGCGCCAGCCGGTCGACGCCGAAGGCCCCAAGCGCAACCGCGAAGCGATGCGCGAGGTCATGGATCACTGGCTGAAGCTCGGCGTCTCCGGGTTCCGCTGCGACCTGGCCGCGACGCTGGTCAAGGACGACCCGGGCTGGGTCGAGACCGGCAAGCTGTGGGGCGAGATGCGGGCGTGGATGGACGAGCACCACCCCGACGCGGTGATGATCGCCGAGTGGGGCGACCCGGCGACCTCGGTCCCCGCGGGCTTCGACGGCGACTTCTTCCTGCCCGTCAACGGACCCGGCGACGGTGCGCCGTGGAAGTCGTTGTGGCAGGACAACCCCTACTTCGGCGCCGACGGCACCGGCAGCGCCAAGACCTTCGTCGACGCCTGGCAGCAGACCGAGCAGGCCATCGGGAGCCCCGGGCACATCCTGCTGCCCTCGGCCAACCACGACGGCGCGCTGCGGCTGAACAACGGCGTGCGCACGCCTGAGGAGGTCCCCGCCGCGTTCGCGTTCTGGCTGACCTGGCCGACCGTTCCGACGCTGTACTACGGCGAGGAGATCGGGATGCGGCTGATCGAGGGCCTGCCGGACGTCGAGGGCAGCGCCGGTCGGCAGAACAACCGGACTCCGATGCAGTGGAACGACGGTCCCAACGCCGGGTTCTCCACCGCTCCTGCCGAGGAGCTCTACATCCCGCAGGACCCGGACCCGAACCGGCCGACCGTCGCAGGCCAGCTCGCGGACGAGGGCTCGCTGCTGAACTTCGTGCAGCGGGTCATCGCGCTGCGCACGAAGCACCCAGAGCTCGGCAGCGGCGGCGCGGTGGAGGTGTTCCACGACGGCTACCCGCTGACCTACCTGCGCGGCGACCGCTTCCTGATCACGATCAACCCGAGCCGCGAGCAGGTCACCGTCGACGTCGCCGACGACCGGCTGGCGAAGGCCCGCCCGGTCGAGGACAGCGGTGTCCGCGTCGAGGGGCGGACCATCACGGTCCCGGCCTTCGGCTACGCCATCCTCGACCTCGGCGAGCAGCCGATTCCGGGGCTCTCTCGGGGAAATCTCCGGGAGGCCCCGGAATCGCCGCCCGCTCTCCGGCGCGATGCTGGTTCGCACGGCCACATCACCTGGGGGAGCGGATGAACCACGCGCGCGTCTACGAGATCCGGGTCGACGGATTCGCGAACCTCGCCGAAGCCATCGGGGCGCAGGACCCGATCGCGCACCTGCTGTGCCCCGACGAGCGGCACCGGGGCCCGTGCGAGGTCCCCTGGAGCCTCGGCGTCGCGGACGACGCGGGGGATCCCGAGCGGGCGGCCCTGGTGGTCGGCGTGCTCACCACCCGCGAGAAGGCGCTCGCACTCCTGCGTCCCATCGGCGAGGTGACGGGACGTCCGGCGGTGCTGGTCGAGGCGGACCCCTCGGACTACGAGGAACTCGTCGAGCAGCACCGGATCGAGGCGCTGCTCGCCGACTGACGGCGTTTTCCCGCCGTTGGCCCACGCGATCGTGTCCGCCGCATACCCTTCGTCCGGGTCACGCACTCGTGCTGAGGGGATGCAGATGATCATCAGGACCGCAACGGCGACCACCGCGGCGCTGCTCGCGCTGGTCGTCACTCCGGTGGCCGCGGCGGAGGACACCTACGCCAACTACGCCGACCTGGCCGCCAACGAGACCGAGGGCGTCGACTACCGGCGCGAGGTGCGCACCGGCGACACCGACCTCGTCCACATCGCCATCCACGGCGGCGGCATCGAGCGTCCCACCACCGAACTCGCCGACGCCGGCGCCCAGGCCGGTGGGCACGGCTTCGGCACGTTCGAGGGGCTCAAGCCGTCGGGCAACAGCGTCCTGCACATCACCTCCACGAACTTCGACGAGCCTCAGATCCGCGAGCTCGTCGCCGGCTCGACCTACACCGTGTCCTGGCACGGAGCCGCCGGTGACACCGCCACGACCTACGTCGGTGGCCTCGACACCGAGCTGCGCGACGCCGTGCGCGCCGAACTCCGCGCGGAGGGCTTCGACGCGCCGGACACCGTTCCTGACGGCCTCGCGGGTGAGAGCCCCGACAACATCGGCAACCTCAACACGCGGGGCAAGGGCGTGCAGCTGGAGCTCACCCGGGCTCAGCGCGACGCCCTCGTCCAGGACGGCGAGCCCACAGCCGAGTTCGACGACTACATCGCCGCCGTCGAACGCGCCGTCGCCGGTCGCTGACGATCACGCAGCGCCCAGGACACGGTCACTCGGACGAGGGCCCGCCGGGGAGGAGCGGGAAGCTGGCGTGGACGCGGTAGCCGCCGTCCTCGGTGCGGCCGGTCTGCAACCTGCCCCCGGTGAGCGCGACGCGCTCGCGCATGCCGACCAGGCCGAAGCCGGAGCTGGGCAGCGCGACGTCGTGGCCGCGCGGGCTGCGGCGGTTGGTGACCGTCACCGCCAGCTCGTCGCCGTCGGACCGCACGGTGACCCGCACGGCCGCGTTCGGGGCGTGCTTGGCGGCGTTGGTGAGCCCCTCCTGCACCACGCGGTACGCGGCCCGCCCCACCTCGGGCGGGACGTCCGGGGCGGGCTCGGCCATGTCGAGCCGCACGTTCGCCCCCGACTCGACGGCACCGGAGACGAGGTCGGCGATGCCGGTCGTGCTCGCCGAGGCCGGTTCGGGTTCGGCGTCGTCGCGCAGCGCGCGCAGCATCTCGTGCAGCTCGGACATCGCGGTGGCGCTGGTGGACCGGATGATCTCGGCGAGCTCGGCGCTGCGCTCGTCGACGGCGGTGGCGGCCAGCACGTCGGCGTGCCGCGACACCACTCCGATGCGGTGCGCGACGACGTCGTGCATCTCGCGGGCGATCTCGCGCCGCTGCGCCTCCACGGCCTGCTCCGCCAGCAGCTTTCGCTCGCGCTCGACCTGGTCGGCCTTCTCCCGGTAGTCGACGAGCACGCGCCGCCGCCCGAACACCCACAGCCCGATCAGCGTCGGCACGACCACGCTCGTCACCACGATGGTCATCAACGGCCCCGGGGGGAACCCGTCCCACCGCCACACCATCGGCACGAGGGCCAGCAGGTGAGCGCCGACGGCCAGCCACGTCGTCGGCCGCGGTCCGCACCGGCTCGCGACCGTGTACATCGCGACTTCCGTCGCCCCGATGACGCCATCCATCCGCATCGACGTCGCGGCCAGCACCACAGCGACGGCGAACGGGAAGCGCCGCCGCACCACCAGCGCGAGGAACCCGGTGATCAGCGCGGCGATCGCCAGGGGAGAGGTGTCGCTGAGGCGCCCGCCGTGCGCGTAGAACTCACCCGCGACCGGGGCCGCCGCGACGGCGAGGTCGAACAGCAGCGACCGCAGCGAACCGTCCCACCACGACAACCACGAGCGCTTCTGTTCGACCGGCACGTCCGTCACCGTACTCACACGTCGCGGCGGGTCAGGACGATGCCCGCAGCGCCGAGCAGCACCGCCGCGAGTCCCAGCATCGGCAGCACGTGCGGCCACTCGGGCGTCTCGCTGATCAGGCGGCGGGCCGAGTAGAACGGTTGGAGCACGACCAGCAGCCACTCCGGCAGGTCGAGCCGGTTGATCAGCAACATCTCGACCTCCGGCCACACCACCAGGAAGGCGATCGGGACGACCGAACCGTGCAGCAGCGCGGCCAGCGCGAGCCCGATCAGCGTCATCAGCGCGGTGTAGACGACGACACCGGTGCCCATCAGCAGCGACGACGACACCGTCGGCGCGGCGGCGAAGAACACCGCGAGCACCAGCCAGGACGTCGCGAGCACCGCGATCTCGGTGACGGCGGCGGCCGCGGTGACCACGGCCATCTTGGCCAGCAGCACGCGCGTCCGCGATCGCGCGGTGAGCACGGTCGTGGTGATCGTGCGGAACCGGTACTCGGTGCCGAAGGAGTTGACGCCGAGCGCCCCCACGAGCGCCCCGAACAACCACGCGACGGAGAGCACCTTGTCGAAGGTGACGTCCCCGTGGTCGCGCGAGTCGTGCGCGAACACCGTGAGCAGGAGCTGCACCAGCAGCGCCGCCCCGATCAGCACCCAGTTGGACCGCACGGTCCGGAAGGCGGCCCACTCGTAGGCCAGCGCTCGGCCGAACCCCGGCGCGCGGTCGGCCTGGGGACGGGCTTCGAGGGTGGTGGTCATGCTGCTTCTCCCCGGTAGGTCGTGGCGTTGGCGGTGGCGTTGAAGAAGGCGTCTTCGAGGCTGCTGCGGCGGGTGTGCAGTTCGCGGATCGCGACCCCGGCCTGGCGTGCGGCGGAGCTGACCGCGTCGGCGTTGGGGGTGTCGACGACGAGCGCGTCGACGTCCTCCGGCTCGACCTGGAACCCCGCCTGCTGCAGCCACTTCCGGAACCGCTCCGGGTCCGGCGTGCGGACGACGACGTGGGTGCGGGTGTGCGCGGCGATGAAGTCGCGCACCGGCTGGGCGGCGATCAGCCGGCCCTCGCCGATGACGACGAGATCATCGGCGAGCTGCGCGATCTCGGACAGCAGGTGCGAGGAGACGAACACGGTCCGGCCCTCGTCGGCGAGGTTGCGCAGCAGCGAGCGGATCCAGCGGACGCCTTCGGGGTCGAGCCCGTTGGTCGGCTCGTCGAGGATCACGTGCTCGGGGTCTCCCACCAGCGCGGCGGCGATGCCGAGGCGCTGCCGCATCCCCAGGCTGAAGCCGCCGATGCGGCGGGACCGCACCTCGTCGAGGCCGACGGCGGCCAGCACCTCGCGGACCCGCTGCTCGGAGATCCCCGCTCCGGCGGCGATCATCCGCAGGTGCTGGTGCGCCGACCGCCCGGGGTGCACGGCCCCGGCGTCGAGCAGCGCGCCCACGCTGCGCACCGGGTTCGGCAGGTCGCGGTAGCGGCGGTCGTTGAAGAGGACTTCGCCCTCGCCGCGGTCGAGGCCGAGCATGAGCCGCATCGTGGTGGACTTGCCCGCCCCGTTCGGGCCGAGGAAGCCGGTCACCACGCCCGGCCGGATCGTGCACGTCAGGTCGTGCACGGCGAGCTTGTTGCCGTAGCGCTTGGTCAGTTCCCGGATGGTGATCAACCCTGCTCCTCGAAGTCGGATCGGATGTCCCGCATGACGACGAGAATCGCGAATCCGGCCGGGTCGGGGCGTCTCACTTCCAGCTATGACCGGGTACGACTTTCGGTCATCGCGGCAGCACGGCCGCCACCCGGAAGCCTCCGTCCGCGGTCTGGCCCACCTCGAGGGAGCCGCCCGCGAGGGCCACGCGCTCCCGCATCCCGAGCAGCCCGTACCCGGGCCCGGCGGTCGACGCCTGCGCACCGGGGCCGTTGGTGATGGTGGCGCGGAGCTCGTCGCCGTCCTCGACGACGACGGACACCGACGCTCCGGGCGCGTGCTGCGCCGCGTTCGTCAGCGCCTCCTGCACCACCCGGTAGGCCGCGCGGCCGGTGCTCCCGGTGGTCTCGGGGAGTTCGTCGGGCATGCTCAACCGCACTCCGGAGCCGGTTTCGCGCACCAGCTGGGCGATGTCGGCCAAGGCCGGGGCTTCGGAGAGGTCGGACGGGCCTTCGCGCAGCACCCGCAGCATGCCGCGCAGCTCGGTGAGCGCCTTCGCGCTGTTCTCGCGGATGATCTCCGCGGTATGGGCGGTGCCCTCGTCCTTCGCGTGCAGGGTGAGCGCGCCGGCCTGCAGCGACATGACGCTGGCCCGGTGGGCGATCACGTCGTGCAGCTCGCGCGCGATCCGCCGCCGCTCCTCGGTGACGGCCCGCCCGGTGAGCAGCGCGCGTTCCCGCTCGGCGCGTTCGATGCGCTCGCGGGCGGCGGTCACCAGCGCCTGCCGCTGGTGCAGCCACAACCCGAGCATCGCGGGAACGGTGTAGAGCGCCGAGTTCACGCCGATGCTCAGCAGCGTCGGGAACAACTCCTGGCCGGGGTAGCGGACCAGGTTCGCCGTCACCCCGGTCGCGATGATCGCGATGCCCACGACCCACGTCGAAGGCGCGCCACCGTGTCGCCGGGCGTAGGTGTACAGCGCGACCCACGCCGGCGCCGGGTGGAGCATGAGGGCGACCGGCACGAGCGAGGTTCCGGCGGTGACCAGCGGAAACCGTCGGCGCACGAGCAGCGCGACGCCGACGGCGGAGTACAGGAAGTACTCCCACGGCGTGGCCTGGCCGCTGAACACCCCGCTGAACGTCAGGGCGACGGCGAGGTCGATCAGCAGGCGGTGCACCTTGCCGTCCCACCAGGACAGCAGGTGCTCTCGGTCGAGGAGTTCGCGCACCGGGCCGACTCTAGCCGCGCAGTTCGCGCGGAACGTTCGCCGACCGGCCGAGGCGGGTACGACTTTCGGCCAAGTTCGGACGAGCGGGAGGAAGGACGTCGCGGCGGCCGCCGGTCCATAGCGTTGTTGATCGAACGACGACGCAACTCCTGGAAGGAAACGCAATGGACCTGGGCACGCTCTTCAGCAACCCGGAGCAGTTGTTCGCGATGGGCAGCCTGGGGCTGCTCGCGCTGGTGATGTTCGGCGCGCTGGCGCTGTTCATCTGCGCGCTGGTCAGCATCCTCTGCTCGCCGCTGGGCTTCGGGATGACGATCGTGTGGATCATCATCACCTTCTCGGCCCCGTTCCTGGGACCGGTGGCGTGGTTCCTGATCGGGCGCGGGGACGCCTACCGGCGGCGCGAGGCGTACTGAGGACTGCTGAGGAATTGCTGTGCGTGGCGGTGCGGGTGGCGGAACCTGAGCGCCTCCGTGGTCTCCGTGCACCGCTCCTGATGTATGCCAATACACCACGTCCCGGCGTGCTCGCCACGAAGGCGCTGAAGAACCCGCGGCGGTGCCGGCTGCTCAGGTGGTGGAAGAGGATGCGGCTCCTCCGCATTCATCAACAGCCCTAGGCCAAGCCGGCGTCGTGGGCGATGATCGCGACCTGGGTCCGGTTGACGGCGTCGAGCTTGTGCATGATCCGTCCGATGTGGACCTTCACGGTGGACTGGCTCATGTACAGGTCGGCGGCGATCTCGGCGTTGCTCGAACCCTGCGCGACCGCCACGGCGACTTCGCGCTCCCGCGCGGTCAGCTTGTCCATCTTGGACTTCGCCGACTGCGCGGCGCCGCCCCCGGAGGAGAAGGTCGTCAGCAGCTTCCGGGTGATCCGCGGCGAGAGCATCGCCTCACCACCGGCGAGGGTGTGCACGGCGGCGATCAGTTCGTGCGGCCGGGTGTCCTTGAGCAGGAATCCGGCCGCTCCGTTCTGCAGCGCCTCGTGCACGTACTCGTCCACGTCGAAGGTCGTCAGCACGCCCACGGCGGGAGGATCGGGCAGCGCGGCGAGCCGCTTGGTCACTTCCAAGCCCCCGACCTCGGGCATCTGGATGTCGGTGAGCACCACGTCGGGCGAGAACTTCGCCACGAGGTCCACGATCCCGACCCCGTTGACGGCCTCGGCCACCACCGCGATCTCGGGATCCGACTCCAGGATCATCCGAATCCCGGACCGCACCAAGTCCTCATCATCCAGCAGAGCAACCTTGACGCTCACCGGCCACGACCCCCAAACCACGGAAACACCACGCCGACCACGGTATACCGCGACCGCGTGCCCCCGTGGTCACGGCGGGAAAGTGGCCGGCCCGGAGATCCGCCCCGGGCGTTCGCTCTCGGATTCGCGGCGATCACGGCACCAGGTCGAGGAATTCCCAGCGGGCTTCGGGTTGTGCGCCGCTGAGCCACTTTCCGCAGTTCTGCAGGACCACCGGGCTGGACGTGACGTGCTGGGCCCCGGTGTCGAGGTCGCGGAGGAAGCGGTTGATCGGTCCCCGGCGGATCGCCGCCGTTCCCGCCCAGCGGTGCGCGGTCCGGCCGGCCTCCTGCGCGGTGCGCGTGGCGTTGCCGAGGGCGAGCCGGATCATCGTGTCCTGCTCGGTGGTCTGGGCTTCGCCGGTGTCCAAGGTGCGCTCGACGTCCTGCCACACCTGCATCGCCCACGCCCGGGCGGAGCGCAGCGCGGCTTCGGCGGTCGCGTACTCGGCGTGGAACTGCGCGGTGCTGACGGCGGCGCCGGGGGTGGCGAACTTGGGCGCTGCGCACGACTTCAGCTCGTCGAGCAGTCGGCGTCCGACACCGAGCGCCCAGCCCGTGTGCCCGATCGCCGCCATGTTGACCAGGCCGACGCGGTACATCGCTCCGCCGTTGGCGGGCGTGGTCGTCGTCGCGGGATAGGTGTTCTCCGCCGGGACGAACACGTCGGCGCAGTGGTAGTCGATGCTGGTCGTCGCGCGCAGCCCGTGCACGTCCCAGTTGTCCACCAGCGACACCTGCGACTTCGGCATCGCCAGCACCCGCGGTTCGCCGCTGCCCTCGACGACGACCAGGCTGTGGACGTGCGTGGCCAGCGCCATGCCGGAGGCGAACTGCCAGCTCCCGCTCACCAGGTAGCCGCCGTCCACCGGGACGGCGCGGCCCGGTCGGGTGCCGTGCCCGGCCAGCAACGCGTGATCCCCGGCGGCGACGGCGGGGAACAGAGCACCCGCCGCAGCGCTGTCGAGGTACGCGGCGGTCGTGCCGGTGATGTGCTGCAACGCCATCATCGTCCAGCCGGCCGCGGCGTCGTGGTGGCTGATCCGCTCGATCACCTCGATCAGCTGGTGCGGCGCGAACTCGTGACCACCGAGGCTCGCGGGCAGCGAAGCCCGAACGGCCCCGGCCGCCAGCAGGCCGTCCGCGACGTCCTCGCCGAGGCTCCCGCGCCGGTCGGCGGCGTCCGCGCTCGTCCGGAGCGTCTCGCCGAGGGCGTCGATGCGCTGGAGGACCGACGGGAACTCCGGGCTGACGTGCAGAGCGGTCATGGACACATTCCCCCTGATCAGTGCCGACGCCGCCGAACGGTACCTGCGGGGTGCTGACCGGGGAGCCGGTTCAGCTGAAGTCGTCCTCCTGCTCCAGGAGCGCGTTCGCGCGTTGCAGGGCACGGATCTGCGCGGGGTTGTAGAACTCCGCGACCGCGTGCGCCATCGCGTTCGTTGCCAGCTTCTCGCCGCGCGGTGAGTTCACCACCAGGTTCTCCAGCTGCGGGTGCTCCTCACGGCGGCGGCGGACCACCGGCGCCAGGCGCTGGGCGAGTTGCTCGATCGCCTCGTCGTCGACGTCCTCGGGCAGCGCCTCGAGCGCGTCCTCGACGTCGTTCCGCTCGCCCAGGGCACGGCTGAACTCCGCCAGGTCCTCGTCGCTGAAGACCGTCGAGTAGACCGTCAGCAGTGCTTTCTGGCTGTCGGAGAAGTCCCCGGCGAGCGGTGCGAACTCGGGCGGCACCTCGGGTGACGCGCGGTGGCGCAGGATCACGGCAAGTTCGGCGCGGATCCGGGTCAGCCGCTGGATCGTCGCCTCCAGCTCGGCGTCGAGAACGGAGATCGCCTCGGTCGGGTCCTCACCGGCGTTGCCCATCGCCGCGATCTGCGACAGCGGAAGCCCCAGATCGCTCAGCCTCTTGATCTGCACCAACCGGATCAGGTGCGAGACCCCGTACTTCTTGTACCCGTTCGACGCGCGTTCGGGCACGTCCAGCAACCCGATCTCGTGGTAGTGCCGAACGGCCTTCACCGTCGTCCCCGCGAGATCGGCGACCTGCCTGGTGCTCCACGCCATCGTTCGACCCCCATCTCGGCGTGCGATGTCCGAACCAGTCCACACCCTGCCCCAAGGGCAGGGTCAAGACAGCAGCAGCGGGACCAGGTGGATGATCTCGACCGCTTCGTAGATCGCGCCGACGACCAGCAGCGCCAGCGCGGGCGGGCTCAGCCGGCCGACCTGCCGCAACCCGTGGACGTAGCCCTGGCGGCGGGTGCGTGCGCCGACCGTCCCGGGACGCAGCCACGACATCCCCAGCCGGTAGGCGCCGAGCAGGACCAGGACGTACGCCTGGAACTCGATGAGGACCGTCAGCGAGTGCGGGATCATCGTCAACGCCGCGACCTCGTTGATCGGCGCCAACGTCACCCCGGTGTCGAAGGTCCAGAAGGCGAAGACGGCGATGCCGCCGAAGGGGACGATCGCCGAGGGCAGCAGGACGTGCACCAGGCTCAGCCCGACGGTGTTCACCGCGAGGATGATCAGGCTGAACAGCCACGTGCTCGACATCGCCCAGGTGACCAGCTCCAACGTCCCGTCCTGCTGCAGCGACACGGCGTTCGCCGCGGTGAGCTCGGGCCGCAGCAGACCCACGCCCATCCCGACCAGGAACAACCCGTAGGCCATCGCGTTCAGCGCCAGGTAGGCGCCGAGGTTCGCCCGGATGATCTGAAAGGGCCTGCGGAACCACCACGAGCCCCCACCCCGCCGCTCGTTCCGGTGATCATGCTCAGCCGTGCTGGTCATCGGGCGCTCCTGGGGCCTCGGTGGTGCGTCATCACCACTCCAGCCCCTGCCCTCGGGACAGGGTCAAGCGTCTCCCGGGTTCCTGCCGCACCCGCAAAAGTGATGCTCGACCGCCTGCAGAAGTGATAGTGAATCGCACGCACAACTGATGGCCGGTCACCCGCCGAAGCCAAAAGTGCTGGTGAAGGTGCCGATGCGCACCGAAAAGCGCTACGCCCGGGAAGGCGCGCCGCCCTCGGTCACTTCGGTGAAGGAGTTCGGGCGGGGCGTGGGGGTTTCGGTGG